>NZ_SMSG01000006.1:300000-389153 GCF_004382795.1 Cumulibacter soli
GGGCGAGCCGCCTCCGGGCCGAGTCGTTCGACCTTGTTCTTCTCGTATGCATCGAAGTTGCCCTCGAACCAGAACCACTGCGAATCGCCTTCGTAGGCGAGAATGTGGGTGGCAATGCGGTCCAGGAACCACCGGTCGTGGGACGTAACGACGACGCATCCTGGGAATTCCAGCAACGCGTTTTCCAGGCTGGACAGCGTTTCGACGTCCAGGTCGTTCGTCGGCTCGTCCAGCAGGATTAGGTTGCCGCCCTGCTTGAGGGTGAGCGCGAGGTTCAAGCGGTTGCGCTCACCACCGGACAGCACTCCCGCGGGCTTCTGCTGATCGGGGCCCTTGAAACCGAACGCGGAAATGTAGGCTCGCGACGGCATTTCGACCTTGCCGACCTGGATGAAGTCAAGGCCGTCGGACACGACCTCCCAGACGGTCTTCTTCTCATCGAGTCCCAGACGTCCCTGGTCGACGTACGACAAACTGACTGTCTCACCGAGCCGCAGCGCACCAGAGTCCGGCTGCTCCTGGCCGACGATCATCTTGAACAGAGTCGTCTTACCGGCGCCGTTGGGACCGATTACGCCAACGATGCCGTTGCGCGGTAGATCGAAGGTCAGATCATCGATCAGGATCCGGTCATCGAACCCCTTGGTGAGGTGGTTTGCCTCAACGACGATGCTGCCCAGGCGCGGGCCCGGCGGGATCTGAATCTCTTCGAAGTCAAGCTTCCGCGTCTTCTCGGCCTCAGCCGCCATCTCCTCGTAGCGGGCCAGACGCGACTTGCTCTTGGTCTGTCGTCCCTTCGCGTTCGAACGAACCCACTCGAGTTCTTCGGCGAGCCGCTTGGAACGCTTGGCGTCCTTTTGACCTTCGACCTTCAAGCGGGCCTGCTTCTTCTCAAGGTACGTCGAGTAGTTGCCCTCATACGCGTGTGCGCGACCGCGATCGAGTTCCAAGATCCACTGCGCGACGTTGTCCAGGAAGTACCGATCGTGGGTCACCGCAACGACCGTTCCGGCGTACTTCTCCAGGTGTTGCTCAAGCCAGTTGACCGACTCGGCGTCCAGGTGGTTGGTGGGCTCGTCGAGTAAGAGCAGGTCTGGCGCTTCGAGTAGGAGCTTGCAGAGCGCGACGCGACGCTTCTCGCCACCGGAGAGGTTGCTGATCTCGGCATCTCCTGGCGGGCAGCGCAGCGCGTCCATGGCCTGCTCGATGGTGTTGTCGAGTTCCCAGCCGCCGCCGTGCTCAATCTTCTCCATGAGTTTGCCCTGCTCGGCCAGCAACTCATCGAAGTCGGCGTCCGGCTCGCCCATGGCCGCCGAGACTTCCTCGAACTTCGCGAGCGTGTCGCGCATATCGGCGACCGCGAGGTTGATGTTGTCCCACACAGACTTGGTCTCGTCCAGCTGCGGCTCCTGCATCAGGATGCCGACGCTGTACCCCGGGCTCAGGAACGCGTCGCCGTTCGACGGCGTGTCGATCCCGGCCATGATCTTGAGGACGGACGACTTACCGGCGCCGTTCGGGCCGACGACACCGATCTTTGCGCCCGGGTAGAACGCGAGAGTGACGTCATCGAGGATGACCTTGTCGCCGTGCGCCTTGCGCGCCTTGCGCATCGTGTAGATGTACTGCGCCACTGTCGGGTGCCTCTTTCATAACTGCGGTTGGGTAGAACTTTCACGCGTGCTCGACCCTGATTGTCCCTCAGCACGCGGCGGCGGTGCGCATCGGTCGGCAACGTCTCAACACGCCGAGGACCGACGCGCGCTCAGAACAAGACGAATAGCAGCACAACCACGAGCACCACGAGCACAACAGCAACCGCGGTGACTATCAGGCCGCGCGCGCCACCGACGCCACGGTTTGCTGTCGCAGGGACGCTCGGGACATCGGTCCGATGCTTGCGTGCCTCTGCTGGCGCACCAGCGGGACCCGGTCGGGCGGTAGCGTCGTCCGCGGGCTCGGCGGCTGCCGACTCGCCGCCGGCAAATGCGCGAAACTGCGCCGTACTGCCCAGCTCGGCTGGCGGTAGATCGACGTTGGGCCGCAGCGAGCCCTCCGAACGTACCGGCGGAGTGGGGTCCGAAAACCGAATTTCTCGGTCGTTGTCCTCGTCGATCGCCGGAGTACTACGCGAGCGCGGCCCGTCCGGATCGGCGGCCGCACGCGCACGCGCCTCGTCCGGGTCGTCGTTATGCGCGACGAAAGCCCGGAACTCGCCGGTGCTGCCCAGTTCAGCGGAATGCTCGCCAGGCTGCTGCGATTCGTGGGACTCGTGGGGAGAAGTCATTCCTCGTCCTCATTCGGGTGCCTTGTTCGCCCAACCCTACTCGGCACGCCGACGGGCCGTATCCTGGTGGCGACGTTGATAACGCACCGCCATCCCACTACGTACCCGGGGAGCTGCGCCGCCCGTGAGCTTGCGAGTCCCCTCGAATACGTCGCTTCGCAGGCTCGTCCCGTTTATCACGATCCTCTCGAACGTCCTGTCCTACTTGTTGTTCCTGGTCGCGGCGCGGCTGCTCGATCGTGCGACGTACGGCGAAACCCTGGCGTTGCTGAATGTCGTCGTCGTCGCGACCATCCCGGCATTCGCGATCCAGACTGTCGTCGCGCGGCGTACCGCAACCGGCGCGGTCGGACCGCGACTGTTGCGTTCCTCGGCCATCGTCGGCCTCGGATGCGCACTGCTGATCGCTCTCGCGTCACCGGTACTGGTCGAGTTCCTGCACCTACCCGGCTATATGGGCGTCATCAGTGGCGCGCTGACGGTTCCGCCGCTCGTCGTACTCGGGTTCGCCCAAGGCATCGCGCAGGGCAATGAGCGGTGGGGCCTGTTGTGCGGCGCGGTACTGCTGATGGGTGTCGGCCGGGTCGCCGGCGGTATCGCAGGGCTCGTGGTGGCTGAATCATCTACCGGTGCGCTGGTCGGCACGGCGGTCGGATTGATGATCGCGTGCCTGTTCGTCCTGCGCCCATCGGTACGCATGCTGCACCACTCGCGGCTCGACGAGACGCAGACGGTGCGTGGGCTGTTCGTCGAGACCGCGCATGCGGCCCATGCGCATGGTGCGTTCTTGCTGCTGGCCAGTCTTGACCTGCTCATCGCTCGCAATGTGCTCACTGCCGACCAAGCCGGGTGGTACGCCGCTGGAAACGTGGTCTTCCGGGCGGCGCTATGGCTGCCCCAGCCGGTCGCCACGCTGCTGTTCCCCGCAATGTCCGATACCCGACGGCATCGGCACGCGAGCCGTCAGGGCATCGCCGTAGTTGGCGCGCTGGTCGCGGTCACTGTCGGCGTATGTGTCGCATTCGGCGGTCTGGTCAGCCTGGTTATCGGCGGAAACAGCTTCGAGGACCTTGCCGACGACGTCTGGATGTTCGCCGTAGCAGGTGGCGCCCTTGCGCTGACCCAGTTCTGTATTTACGCCGGACTATCCCTGCAACGGCGCGGACGGCTGACCTTGGTCTGGGCGTGCATCGGCGCCGAGTTCGTGGCGGCGTACGCGCTGGGATTCGGCGACACACCGCACCAACTCATTGGCGCGGTGGCCGTGATCGTCGCGATCAGCGCGGTGATCGCGGTAGCGCAAGCACTCATAGAGAGCCCCGAGCGGTCCAGGCGACCGCTCGGGGCGAAGGTTAACGCAACTCAGGCGTCTCAGGCGGGTCCGAAGACTACCGAACCGTTGTGACCGCCGAACGCGAAACTATTGCTGATCGCGTACGTCGGCTCCCAATCGCGCCACTGCAAGACAATGTCGGAAACGATCTGCGGATCGACGTTCTGCGTACTCATCGTCGGCGGAATCTGCTTGTGCACGTAGCTCAGCGCCACCGCCACCGCCTCGATCGCGCCGGCCGCGCCGAGTGCATGCCCGGTGACCCCCTTGATGGACGTCATCGCCGGTCCGGGGTCGGTGCCGAACATGCGCGCAACCGCGGCACTCTCGGCAGCGTCGTTGAGCGGCGTCGAGGTACCGTGCGCATTCACCTGGGCGATCTGCGCCGGCTCGATCCCGGCGTCCTCCAACGCCAGACGCATGCAGTTGTACGCGCCATCGCCCTGCGGATCGGGTGCGGTGATGTGGTGCGCGTCGGCAGTTGAACCGCTGCCGAGCACCTCCGCGTAGATCTTCGCGCCACGAGCCTTCGCCGCTTCGTACTCCTCGAGCACGAGTACGCCGGCCGCCTCAGCGCTGCAGAAACCGTCCCGCTCGATGTCGAATGGCCGCGAGACGCCACTGGAACTGGTGGCCTTCATGTTGTTGAATCCCCCGCGCATGACACCGGTTTGGCACGATTCCGAACCGCCGGCGAGGACGACGTCGCAGCGGCCGGATGCCACGAGTTTGGCTCCGTTGGCGATCGAGTGAGTGCCTGAGGCACACGCGGTCGCTATGGTCTCGACGGGGCCGCGCAGGCCCAGCCGCATCGAGGCTGCCGCCGCGCCCGCATTCGGCATGACCATCGGCACGACGAGCGGCGATACGCCCTTCTCGCCCTTATCACTCAACAGCACCTGCGCGTTGCTTTCCCAGGCGTGAGCGCCACCGATACCGGTGCCCAAAACGACGCCGCACTTCCATTCGTCGTACCCGGTGATCCCGTCCTCGCCAAAGCTGTCGGCGATTGCCATCTTCGCCGTCGCGAAAGCGAGTTGTGCGAATCGATCCATCCGGCGTGCTTCGGTGTGCTTGAGCCCGTACTCTTTCGGATCGAAGTCGGCGATCGTTCGCTCTGTCTCGGGCTCAGCGACCTGACCCAAACCCGCCCAGAACGCATCCAGTCCTGTGCCGCACGGGGCGATAACACCGAGACCTGTGATGACTACCCGACGTCCGTCACGCGATTCGATCACGCCTGTCCTCCTGTTTTGCTCAGCACTAATTTCTCCAGGTCGCCGTACGTCGCAACCTGCGCCAGCTCCTCATCGCTGATATCGATCGAGTAGCGGCCTTCGAGTTCGATTGACATTTCGATCGCGGTCAACGAGTCCACGCCGAGGTCTTCGGTCAGTAGCGCGTACTCGGTGAGCTTCTCGGGATCGAGCTGCAGGTACGTGGCGACGTCGCCCCTGACCTGGTCTGCGGTGATGCTCATCAGCTACGGCTCCTTCTCGACGATGGCCATCGGTGTTGCTGTTTATTCTGTCGTGACTCATGTGCGACTGCGACATGGCCGTATGTTTCACCAGCCGCGTGTCGCCAAGGCCTACTCGGCCTGCGGGGTCGTGGTGCTGCGCGCCCGGCGCTCGGCCGCCTTACGTTCGGCGATCTTGATATCGCGAGCTCGCTTACGCTCGCCGAGAGTCTCGCCACGAATCGCGGACAAGAAGAAAGCCACCGCGGACAGTATCGGCACCACGCTCCACAGGAACCATGCCGCGTTCGAAGTCAGGATCGAAACCCCGGTGAATACGAACAGCACCGCGATAAGAGAAACAGCAGCCCAGATGGCCGCACTACGTGACATATGACCATCTTAGAGATGGGACTCTACAATGATCCGGCGACATTCCCCCGTCGCGCGCGCCCGTAGCTCAGCGGATAGAGCAACCGCCTTCTAAGCGGCAGGTCGCAGGTTCGATCCCTGCCGGGCGCACCTTGTTGAATCTCCGATTTCTGTTTCGGCTGCGGTACCGCTTATCCGACCACCACGAGGATGATGCCGGCCGCGGCGAGCGTCAGGCCGACCAGTTGTGCACGCGACGTGCGCTCGGCCAGCAGCACGCGCGCAAGTATCACCGTCGCCGCCGGGTACAGCGACGTCAACACCGAGGTCACCACCAGGAGCCCGTGATCTGTCGCGAACAGAAACGTTGCCACCGCCAGCGCGCCTAGCAGCCCGGCCGCGACCGCCGCCACGTGCGCCCGCCGCGCTCCGTCAGCAACCGCGTGCCCGCGGTTCGCAGGCCGGATCAACAAGGCCGCCGCGAGCGCGATCACGGCCAGCGCGGAGAGTTGCGTGTACGCCGCGGGCCACAGGCCCGCACCGGACGGCGCGCCATCGAGCGCGATGTAACTGATCGCGAACGCCGCCCCGGCGAGCGTTCCGTCGACAGTGCCCTTCATGACGCGCCGGCGCCCGCCGGGTTGGGCGCGTACCGAGGAGATCAACCCGATCCCCGGCACAATCAGCACCACACCAAGCAGGATGACCACCGACGGGCGCTCCCCGGTAATCAGGCCGAACGCCACGGGAACCACCGCGGCAGTCGCTGCCGACAGCGGCGCGACGACGTTCATCTGCCCCGACCCGAGGCCGCGGTACAGCATCACTGTGCCTGCGCCGGAACCGACGCCCGCGAGCGCGCCCCAGAGCAACGCGTCCATCGAGGCGTCGCCGGGCACGAACCCGACCGCAGCCCAGGTCACCACGGCCATCACGCTTTGGCACACGAGCGCGACCCGGCCGTAGTGCATGAGTCGGCTGGCGGTGCCGGACAGGAAGTCGCTCACGCCATACGCCAAAGCGGCACACAACGCGAGCAGTACGGCGGTCACTTCGGGTCGACGTCCAGGACCTCACACAGCACGCGAGCATTGTTGTGCTCGGCGTCTTTTGCGGCGTACAGGATCGTGACGGTCCCGGCAGCGACGCGTGCGCGCAACTCCTCGAGCGCCTCCGCGTGCTCACTGAGTTCGGCTGTATATGCGGCGCGGAACTCGTCGTACTTCTCCGGACGCGCGTGGAATTCACGCCGTAGCTCATTCGAGGGCGCAAGCTCCTTGAGCCAGTCGTCAAGCTGCGCGTTAGCCTTGCTGATGCCTCGCGGCCACAGTCGATCGACGAGGACGCGATATCCGTCGTCCTCTTCGGGCAGGTCGTAGATGCGCTTCAGCCGGGCTCCCATAACTGCGATTCTGCTCCGATCCGGCCGCTCAGTCACCGCGAGGTCACGGATCCGCGACTTCACGCGAAATTCCCAACCAATGTCCGCGCAAATGATCAGTTTGCCCATTAGCCTGACCCTGTGGCGCGCACCACATCGCGCCTATAGGAGGCTACGGCCCCCGCGACCAGTAAGGAGAACCCCATGCTCGGCACCATTATCGGCATCCTCATCGTCGGCCTGGTGGCAGGTTTCCTCGCTCGGGCGATCGTGCCCGGCGATGATTCGATGAGCTTCGTACAAACCCTCGTGCTCGGCGTCGTTGGGTCATTCATCGGCGGTTTCCTCGGATACCTCATCTTCGGCAAGGATTCCGATGAAGGATTCCTGCAGCCGTCAAGCTGGATCGGGTCGCTCATCGGCGCGATCATTGCGCTCCTGATCTGGCGAGCAATCAAGGGCAAGTCTGGTAAGCCGATCAACCGGTAACCGGACTCGTGATGCCCCGTCCACGTCCGTGGGCGGGGCATTCGTCTGTTCGCGACAGCGCCAGGTGATCGGATGCCGAGGGCAAGACTTAGGGTTGTCGACATGACTGACTCCGCGAAATCCGACGTGCTGGTGTGGATCGACTGTGAGATGACTGGCTTACGGCTCGATACCGACGCGCTGATCGAGGTCGCCGCGATCGTCACCGACGGCGACCTCAACGTGCTTGACGAAGGGATCGACCTCGTCATCCACACGTCCGAGGAGAAGCTCGCGGGAATGCCTCCGGTCGTTGTCGACATGCACGCCGCCAGCGGCCTCACCGACGAGGTTCGCGCATCGACGCTGACCCTCCAGCAGGCTGAGGACCAGGTCATCGAGTACCTCAGCAAGCACATCGCCAGCCCGGGCACGGTGCCGTTGTGCGGCAACTCGATCGCAGTGGACCGAGGGTTCATCGCTCGCGATATGCCGCGCGTCGACAACCTGCTGCACTATCGAATGATCGACGTGTCCTCGGTCAAAGAGTTGACCCGCCGCTGGTTCCCTCGCGCGTACTACAACAAGCCGGAGAAGGGCCTGGCACACCGCGCTCTAGCGGACATTCTCGAGTCGATCGCGGAACTGAGGTACTACCGCAGCGCTGTCTTCGTTCCGCAACCGGGACCGTCATCCGAAGAAGCGAAACGGATCGCCGCAGAGCTGCCCCCGGTAACTCCCCTCGGCGCCTGAGCCCGCCTGCCAAATGCCCTATAGCTCCCGTCGCTGAGGGCGCGCAGGTGAACCTTGCCGCAATGCGGCCGCCAGACACTGCTCAGTTGCTCGCCACCCCGCAGAAACATTGGTTCGGGGTATCCGTTATGCTTGGTCGTCGCACTTTGCGGCAATGGTGGGTATAGCTCAGCTGGTAGAGCGCTGCGTTGTGGTCGCAGATGTCGCGGGTTCGAGTCCCGTTACTCACCCCACAAAGTGCCTGGTCAGGGCACATAACGCCGACAGGTGTTGACGAGAATCCCGCTCTCGTCAACACCTGTCAGTCGTTTTAGCCATCATTGACGCATGGCAAGCATCCGCAAACGCGCACGCAAGGACGGCACCCCGTACTGGTCCGTACTGTGGCGCAAGGACGGCCGCCAGACGTCCATCAGCGTCGATAGCGAGCGAGACGCCGAACACATACGAGCCTGGCTCGACCTCACCGGGCGACTCCCCGACTCCCCCGCACCTGAGGACGCCACCCAAACCGTCTCTCAGGTCATCGAGGAGCACATCGCACAGTTGTCCGGCGTCGAGGATCGCACCATCACCGGCTACCGGGCGCTCGCGCGAAACCACATCGCGCCACACCTCGGCCATATCCCCATCAATGCGCTCACGCGGGCCCACGTCGCCCAATGGGTCAGGACGCTCGGCCAGGGCGCCAGTGAGCGCACGAAACGCCCCCTGCGGCCCAAGACCATCCGGAACGCGCACGCACTGCTCAGCGCAGCACTCTCCACCGCACACACGGCGGGACTCATCCCCAAGAACCCCGCCGAGGGGCTCCGCCTTCCCGCACGCGACACCAAGTCCAGCGTGCTGCTACCTCGTGACGAGTTCGAGCTCGTCCTCGATCAGTTCACCGATCTCGCGTGGCGACGGTTCTTTCTCGTGCTCGCACAGACGGGCATGCGATGGGGTGAGGCTGCCGCGCTGACCGTTGCAGACGTCAACCGGCGCGCCGGGACCGTCAGCGTCACCAAGGGCGTGAAACGTATCGACGGAGCGCACAATATCGTCGGGACCCCGAAGACGCAGCGATCCAACCGCGTCATCAGCATCCCGCCGTCGCTCATGACCGAACTGCTCCCGCTACTCGTGCGCCCCGGCTCCGCGCAACTGTTCGCTGGCCTCACCGGTACGGCGTACTCGTCACGACCGGCACACCACGCCTGGACGAAAGCCGTCAAGGCCTCCGGCGTGCCCACGGTCGCGACGATGAAAGATCTCCGCTCCTCGCACGCCTCCTGGCTCCTCGAGGACGGCGTCAACCCCAAGGTCGTCCAGGAGCGCCTTGGGCACGACCGGATCTCGACAACGATGGAGATCTACGCTCACGTCAACCGCGGCGCTGACGCGGCCGCCGCTGCCCTACTCGACGGTCTAGGCAAGTCCCAGACGTCGGGGGCTACGAGCGCGCTGTCGGGTGACTCGCTGGCGACCTAGCCGGTTCACGGTCGTCGGTGCGTACGCCAGCGCCGCCGGCTGATCAATCAACGCGTTCAGCAGTTGGTAGTACCGCGTGCCAGTCACGCCAAGCTCATCGCTCGCCGCTTGCTCCTTCGCGCCGGCGTAACGCCACCAGCGTGCCTCGAAATCGAGGATCGCTCGGTCCCGCTCGCTTAACGTGTTCATTCGTCTTCCAGTTCGTGCGTGACCTGATCTAAGCGCCGCTGTATGTGGCGCTCCTCGAATGGCGTCAGCGCGCGGAAACGAGCGCGGATCATGGCGACGTCAACCCAGAGGTCCTCGGCGAGTTCGTGCTCGTTGCTGGACCACTGCAGCGCGTACACGAGCTGCTCCAGGCTGATCAAGCGGCGCGCGGCCTCGCGCTCGACTGTCTCCTCTTCGCGCGCATCGAGCACCATCTCACCGGCTAGCGGGCCGCGCTCGAGATGCACGAGTTCGTGCGTCAGCGTCGATCGCCGCTCAGCCTGCAGTAGGTCTTCGCGCAGCGTGATTCGTGGCGGGCTCGACCATTCCGTCCAGCCGTGCGCCTCCTCGGCCGCGTCGTGACGGTCGAGGGTGACGTTAGTGAGTGCTCGGAGTGCTCGCCATGGGTGCCAGATCTGCCGCATGGGTGCAGCGTAAAGACGAGGCCAGACAGGAACGGGCGTCCTACGCGAAAGCGGCTGCGCGCAAGCCGGAATCCCCAACGCGCGGGCGGTATCCGGGACGATAGTGTGAACCAGTGTCAGGTAGAGGAAAGCCGTTGCCCGACGACGATCCACGCCACGGCACGACCAACGGCTACGGGAACCTCGGCTGCCGCTGCGATGACTGCCGCGCCGCGCATGCGGCCCACCACGCTGCGTACATCCGACGGAAGCGAGAAGAAGGTCAGATCGTCGGCGAGCACGGCTCGAGCGTCGCCTACGACACCGGCTGCCGGTGCGACATATGCCGTCTGGCCCACAACGCTCGATCGGTGGAGAAGAAGCGGCGCATCAGAGCGCGCCGCGAGAACGGCTAGGACGACTCATCAGATTCGCCGTCGGCCGAGAACTCGGCCATGACGTTCCCGACGAGGGCAGGGACGTCGATCGCCTCGGGTGCGGGGCGTGCTCGACCCTCGGCGTACGCCAGACGCGCAGCGGCGAGGTCGGCCAATCTGACGGCCTGGATCACGATCACGCGCCGCAGGCCTGCCGACACCTCGCCGCGCTCGTGGGCGACAGCCGCGACCCTCGACAGAGTCTCGGCGCGTCGAGCGATCCGCACGTCGGGATGCTCACGGTCCTCACGCATGTCGGCGGGGACCAGCCCGAACCGAAATGATGCCGGGAGCGCCACAGGCGTCGACACCGGCGGAATCTTCTCGTTGAGGATGGCCTGGTACTTCGAGTTCTTGATCGCGTTGACGTACACCGAGTACTCGATGGCGTCGAGCTTGGCCTTCTTCTCCGGATCGGTCCGGAGGTCCTCGACCGGGTACAGCTCGAACTCAGCGACCTCGAAGGGGTCGAGGATGCGGTAGGCGAGGGTGTCCGACCGCTGGCCGCGGAGGTGCCGGCCGATCCGGGTCCCGAAGTCCTCCCAGGTCTGTCCGACGTAGATCGGCTCGCCGTCGTAGTCATAGAACGCGTAGACCCCGATGCACTTGTTGAGCTTCTTCCCGCTCGCCGGGTCCTCGGTGCTCAGCGCCTCAGTCAGGAGCTCGCGGAAGCCCTGCACAAACCGGGTCGGCATCGACTTCTTGGTCGGCGGCGTCCTCTCGGGCTCGTTGTAACTCGCGATCCCTCGGCTAGCCATGAGCGGCCTCCGTCACGAGATCCGATGCCAAACGACCGCGCACGAGCGGCATGAGGTAGTGCTCCGCCAGCCACGACACCACGGGGGCGGCGACCGCGTCGCCGAAGCCAAACAGCGCCTGGTTCGTCCGGGCACCGCTTAGGTCGTACTCGCCCGCACCCATAAGTCGGGCGTACTCGCGCGGGGTCATCCAGCGCACCTGGAGCCGCTTGTTGCCCAGCCTGACGACCGCCTGCTTCGAGGACCCACCGCGAGCTGTGCGGAGGCAGCCCGAGATGTCGTCGGGCCGCGCTTCCCAAACGGCGACACCGTTGCGGGTGCGCCGGTAGGCCGTGCGGTACTTGACGCCGGGCGTGCGCTTGAGCGCCATCAACCGCTCACTCTGGGTCGGTGAGAGCGAGGACACGAACGCGGCGGTGCGCTCGGCGTCCCACCAGCGTTCGTCGCCGAGCGCCATCTCCTCGATCTGTTCGCTGAGCCCTTCTGTCAGTGGCGACGGGGGTGTCGGCAGTGATGCACGATGGGTCCGAAGGCTCTTGTCGCCGTAGACCCACTGGAGCCAGTCGGGTCGAAGCTCGGAGTTGGGCTCTGGCTCGTCCGCGGGAGGGTTCTGTGCGCCGACGATGAACAGGCGGGGTCGGGACTGGGGCACGAATCGACGAGCGTCGATGGACAGGACGTCGACCGAGTAGCCCAGCGCGTTGAAGGCCCGGATCGCCGCGGCGAGGTCGTCGCCGCCGTGTGAGGTCGCGAGGCCGACGACGTTCTCCAGGACGACGGCCTCCGGCCGGTCGTCTCCGAGATCGTCGAGCAGACGGACGAACTGCCAGAACGTGCCGGACTGCGCGCCGGCGAAGCCCGCGCGGTTGCCCGCCAGGGAGAGGTCAGTGCAGGGCGAGGAGGCCCATGCGAGGGAAGCGCCGCGGGGCAACTGGTCGACCTTGACCTTGCCGATGTCGCCGAGCGCGAAGGCGTGGCCGTCGGACTCTCCGAACTGGGCGTCGTACATCGCTTTCTTGTCGGCCTCGTAGTCGTTGGCCCACGCGACGCGGAAACCGGCCGCTTCCAGGCCCATGCGCGCGAGGCCGATGCCTGCGAAGAACTCCAACACTTGCGGCCGGGCAGCCTCGATCGACGTCACGTTTCGCACGACTTGAGCCTAGCGACAACGTCTGTCGTTCCCGTGAGGCGGGCTGGTGTGGCGCATTTTCGATCAGCCGACGCCAGGTCACAGCCCGTCATAGCCTTGGATGATACTCGGTGAGTCGTGGGCGTCGAGCCCGGCAGACCCGCCATCAACGCCAAGCGACCGCATATGTATTCATTCGCGACGGTGTAGGCCGCGTTGCTGCTATTGAGTTTGAGTACGCCGCCCATCGAGATTCTCACTGCGTCCGTCACACCGCTAGTTGTGCGGACCCCCCGTGCCCTCGATCGCGTACCAACCCGCCTCAGCCACAATCTGCCCCCATCTCCCTATGAATCCCAAATCGCCGGCCCAACTCAGCCAGCAGTTGCTCCGGCTGCGCCAACCGCAACGCTTCCTCGATCGACATCACGCCGATCGTTCGCCGCGTCGGCGAGCCACCCTCCAACACGGCGGCGGCGCTACCGGGCGCCCAGTCGAGGACGTCGTCGAGCCGCGCGATGCTGGTCGGGCCTACGCGTACGCCGGCGAGGATCTTGAGCGTGGTGTCTTTGCCTGGTCCCCCGCGTGCCGCGATACCGCGCGCGGTGACATTGAGGCGGGCCATTTCGGTGCGGACGAATTCGGCAAGGCGTTGGCGGTTGGCTGTCGAGACCGATCGAGTAGGTGTCACGAGTATGTGTCCTGCTCACTCGGTCACTTGAGCGTTCGTGACGCGGTACGTGTCGTCATCGAGCGTGACGTCGCACGTGTAGGTGAATGGCACCGTTCCACCAAACGAATTCGCCCCGTGGCCAGTCCCCGCGACAGTCGCGACGTTGCCGTCGCTATCACGACCGAGCGTCGGACCGAGGTCGAAACTCGCCGAACCGGGATCCTTCAGTTTCGCCTCGGCGGCGGTCTGGCACGCTGCGACGGCGTAGTCGTCGGAGGCCGTTGTTCCACTGCTGCCAACTGCTATCGCGACGACGATGCCTATTACGACCGCACCGAACGCACCGAACCCGATCCAGGTGTTGCGGTTCTTTTTCTTCCGTTCGTCATCACCGAGCAAATACTTGTAGCGGTAGATGCCCTGACGGTCCTTGAGTGAAAGCGGGCGCTTTTCGGGGCCACGCTGGATGTCGTAGTCGTCGAGGTCGGCATGCGTGAGCGAATCGGCGTCGGTGGGCCACCCATCGGGAAGCCGCGGGTACTCCTCGCTCATCGCGCTCACCTGGTCCTGTTGTCCTTCGGCGGCTTCCGAGCCGCTCGCCTAACAGGTTTTTTACCAGACTCGGTGTCGTGAAGCATATTTGGCTCTGGCGGATTCGCCTTCGGGTCGAAAGGCGAACGCGCCGCATCGAGATCGGCGACTGTAGCGCCGGCCGAGTCTTCGGACTTCTCGAGCAGGGCATCAACAACGGAAAGCACGACGCGTCTTTGCTTACTGGTAAGCCGATCTGCTTCGCGAGGCAGTCGGAACGGCGGGCCTGCAGACTCCTCGCCACGCAACCGCTGAAGCTGCTCCTCGGGCACACGGAAGTACTTCGCCGCTGTTTCCAGAGTGCCGCGGCTCACGGACATGCCATTAATCAGGCGTCTCGCAGTCTCGGGCGCGACATCGATCGCCTTGGCGAGGTCTCGGCCACTCTCTAGGCCTCTTCCCTCGAATAGGTCGCGCCACTGCGCGGGGACTTCTTCTCTCACGTCTACGAGCCTCCCGCGTGCCCTGTCTCGCTGTCTAGCCACACCTGTAGACATGGCGTCTACAAATAACGTCCTTGTAAGTATGGCTGGCGCTGATTATCTGCGCAGATTCGACACGGGTTGTGTAGACAGAACTGTCTACATCGTCTAACGTCTTGCAAGACACGAGTCATACGTCTACAGTCGAAGGGGCAAGCAATGGAGTACTGGAGGTTGCTGGTGAAACTCATCAGCCATCAGGCATTGGCAAGCTATATGAACCATCGGGGCATGTCGGTGCGCACGCTCGCCGAGAGGTCGGGCGTGAACCGTTCAGTGATCGGCCACCTACGCTCAGGCCGTCGCAACACCTGTGGATCCGATTCAGCGAGGGCGATCGAGAAAGCACTCGACGCGCCATCCGGGTCTCTTTTTTTGGCGTCGGTGTCTCGCGTCTCGATAGCCGCTAGCCGTGAACGGCAAGCGTCATGACCGCCCAGTTCATGGCGTACACCGTTGAGAAAGCCGTCGAGGTCTGCGGCGGCGTCCTCACCCTCAACTACCTCAGCGAAGCGATCCGTCGGCGCGAATGCGACCACGTCCGCATCGGCCGCAACGTCGGCATCACCCCGAAGCAATTGCGGGACTTCCTCGCGAAGCACGAAGTGAAAGCCAAGACCAGCGACGACGACACCAGTAAGCCGACGCTCAACGTCCTCGACGGCATCGCACTCTCCCCGCGTAGCCGCGCCCACCACGAGCGGAAAGCGGCCGGCCGATGAACGAGCGCGACGAACCCGAGTACGTCACCGAATCGTGGCCAGCCGTCCTCATGGGCGCCGCCGCGATCGTCCTCACCATCTACCTCCTGCTGTGGATCGCAGCGCTATGAGCCACGCCAGCACCTAGACCCCAGCACAAGAAAGGCCCGCCCTCGATTGCAGCGAGACGGGCAGCCACCCACCACGAAAGGACCGTCATGGGCAGCTACCACAGACTACGTCGCGTCGATGTCGAACTGAGCATCGTGATGCGGCGCGCCGACCAGAAGCGCGGCGATCGCCTCATGAGCGTCAGCGAACTTCCCAGCCTGCTCGACTTCGCCCGCAAGCAAACCCTCACCCCGTACGTCGATGACGAGCCGACCGGCGGTGCGGCGTGAGCGACACGCATCACGACTATGACGCCGGCCCGCACGTCCGCCAACGGGACTACGAACCATCCCGCGTCGATGAGCTGCTCACCGCGCACGCCGTCGGTATCGCTATCGACGCCCCCGAAGCCGCGCTCGACGTCGCGTTCCTCGAAGCACCCGCACTCATTCACCACGACGAGGAAGAAGACGACTCGTGACGATCACCGAAGCCAGCGCAGTCAACGTTCTGCTCGAGTGCCTCTACCGCGGACTCGGCGAGAACGGCGACGTCGACCGATCCGCGAAGGTCCTCGCCGGCAAGGCTCACAAGGTTCTCGGCGCTGGCGTGACGCCTGCAGAGATCGACGCGATCTCCGCTCAGTGGGTTGGCGGTGCGAAGTGAGCCAGGTCGACCGCACCCCGAAGCCGTGCCGCCACAAGATCGCGAATCATCAGCACGGTACGCGAACCTGCTACGTCCTCGACCGGTGTCGCTGCACGCCGTGCGCGCGCGCACACCGAGAGTACGAACAGCATCGCCGCAAGCAGCACGCCTACGGGCGCTGGGACAACTACGTCGACGCCGCCCCCGTCCGTGCACACGTACGCGAACTACGCCTCGCCGGAATGGGGCTCAAGACCATCGCCCCAGCCTCGGGTGTCTCGCACGGATCGCTATGGAAACTGGTGTACGGCAAGACTCGACCGGACGGCACTCGCACCCCATCGCGGCGCGTCACGAAAGCGACCGCCGAGAAACTCCTCGCCGTCGCGGCTCCGGTCCTGGCCGACGGCGCACGAGTCGATGCGACCGGAACCACGCGACGCATCCAGGCGCTCGTCGCTATCGGGTGGTCCGGTGCTCGCCTCGCTGATCGCATCGGTGTGCAGCGCAGCAACTTCACGCCGCTGCTGCACGGAACGCGCGACGTCCTCGTCGCCACCCGACGCGTCATCATCGATCTCTACGAAGAACTATGGGATCAGGCGCCGCCGGCCGACGAGCGGCACGATCGCATCAGCGTGAGCCGCTCGAAGAACTACGCGGCTCGGATGGGTTGGGTGCCGCCGCTGGCGTGGGATGACGACGCTATCGACGATCCGGCCGCGACACCGAACGTCGGCGAGCACGTCAAGGTCACCACCGCCGATCGGGTCCGCGAACTCGCCGACCTCGGCCTGGGTGTAGCGGACGTGGCACGTCGACTCGGTATGCGCGAAGCCGCCGTCGAGCGGGCCTTGTATCGCGCGGGTGCGCGCGAAATGGTCACTGCACTCAAGCGACGTGATGCTGCATGAGTCGCACCAGGGCATCCGCCAAGGCCGCGGGCGCGCGTTTTGAGCGCAGCATCGCCGACTGCCTCGCCGAGCACGTCGACGACCGGATAGATCGTCGCGTGAAAACCGGCAGCGCCGACAAGGGCGACATCGCCTCAGTCCGATCTCGATTCAACGATCGCATCGTCGTCGAAACCAAAGACTACGGCGGGCGCTACCACGTCGGCCCGTGGCTCAGCGAAGCCGAGATCGAACGGCTCAACGATGACGCACGCGTCGGGCTCGTCGTCGCGAAACGCCGTGGCACCACCGATCCGCTCGACCAGGTCGCCTTCATGACCGTCCGCGACCTGATTGCCCTACTGACTGGAGGCCGTCCCGAATGACCGCCTGGCTCGTCCTCACCGCGCTCGCTCTCGTCGCGATCGCACTCACCGCCGCTAACAACATCGACCACTAGGAGACCACCATGAGCCACGACGACGAAGATCGCCAGGCCACTCTCGACCGGCTGTGCTCGGACTACCTCGACGCGAAGATGTACGCCGAGAAGCACAAAGAGAACGCCGATGCAATCAAGGCGCAGATCCTCGAACTGCAGCCGGAGAACCGCGAACTGCGCGGCGTCGCACTCACCAAGCCGCGCGCCACCTGGAACGACGCGCAGGCCCGAGCCGTGCTCAGCGCTGAGCAGATTACGGCGTGCACCGAATCGAAACTGTCGGGCTCGCTCGCGAAGAAGGTGCTACCGCCGGCAATTTATGGCGCCTGCACCCTGCCGTCGGGCACGCCGGGATTGCGGGCGCTCTGATGACTACGAAGCGAACCGTCACCGTGACGATCGGTGACAACATCACCGTCACCATCGACGAGGCAATCCCGCTCGTGCCGGTCGAAGAGATCTGCTCCATGTGCAAGATCCGACCGAGTGAAGGTACTGGGCGCTGCGAAGATCGTGATTGCCGCCGCATCAGCAATCCCCCGGTCATCCAGACCATCGACGAGATGCGCGCACGGCTACACGGCGGTGCGTCGTGAAGGTCCCGCTCGCTCGCGGGAGCGCCGACCCCGCGCTGTTCGCGCACTTGCCGGAAGTCGACCGACCCGAATTCGTCATCGCCAGCGTCGAGCAGATCTTCGAACGCGCCATCCGCCACGACCCGCGTTCGCTACAGAAGCGCATCGGACCGAGCGAGGTCGGGGAGGAGTGCACGCGGGCTCTCGCCCACAAACTCAACGGCGACGCGGAGCCCGAGCGCGCACTGCAGACGAAAGCGTGGGTCGGCACCGCGATCCACGCTGAACTACTCGACAAGATCATTCCCGCGGCCGACCCGACCACGGCGATGTATATGACCGAGACGCGGGTCAGTGTCGGCGAGATCAACGGCGTCGAGGTCACCGGCAGTTGCGATCTGTTTGATTGGCAGTCGGGCACGGTCATCGACGTCAAGACCAAGGGCAGGAGCACGCTCGCCGGCCACAGGCGCCACGGACCCGGCCAGAAATACCGCGTCCAGTTCCACCTGTACGGGCGCGGAATGCAGCGCGCCGGCCACACCGTGAACACGGTCGCAGCGTGGTTCATCGGCCGCGACTCCGAATGGTCCGAGCGGCTCTGGTGGTACGAGCCGTACGACGAGCAGGTCGCCATCGACGCACTCGACCGAGCAACCGCCGTCGCGCAACTCGTCGACGCGCTCGGCATCGACGCCGTCCTCGGCATGTACCCGGAATGCGAGGACCCCTGGTGCGCCTGGTGTGCAAAGCCTCGCCGCTTCTCCACCACACCCACTGCCCCACAAACCACAGCAAGCCTCTTCGCGACCGCGTAGAGCACCACTCTGAAAGGAAAACACCATGTCATTGCTCGACCAACTCGGCGGCGAGAAGATTCCTGGCGCGTTCGACAAGAACAGCCCGCTCGGTGCCACCGTCACCGGCACCATCGTCAAGGCGGAGATCGTGCAGATGCGCGACTTCGTCACCGGTAACCCGGAGACGTGGGACGACGGCAACCCGAAAAACCAGGTCCGCATCGTCTTGGACGTGAACGGCGACAAGCAAGCCGTCTACATCAAGGCGTGGGGCGTCGGCACCCAGAACCTCAAGGACGCGGTCCACGCAGCAGGCATGACGGATCTCGACGTCGGCGCGACGTTCACGGCGACATTCGAGAGCGTCATTCCCAGTGATAACCCGAAGTTCAGCGATACCAAGGTGTTCGCGTACGGGCTCAAGCCCGCGTCGGCGACCGCCGGGATGTTCGCCGACACGACCACAGGTGAGATCACGCAGCAGCAGAGTGCGACCAGTGTCCCCGTCGAGGCGCCAGCGCCGCAGCCTGCAACTGCACCGCCAGCACCCGCGAGCGGGCCGACAGTTGTCGAGCAGATCAAGCAGCTGCACGCCATGGGCCTCGCCGCCGACGCCATCAAAGCCGCGCTCGGCAACAACCCCGCCGTCAACGATCAGGTCATCGCCGCCGCCATCGCAGCTTGACCGACCCAGTTCGCTCGTCGGACCGTTCTCCGAAACGGCCCGACGAGGGGCGGCCGACTAAGACTTCTCTTTGACCGCACATCGACGCTCGTTTCCTACGTTTGCCCACCTTTCGGTACGAGTCCAGCCCGCTTCATCGAGACACCGATCGAGTTGTTCATCGCTCATTTCCTTCGGTCCTTTGAGGTCAAGCACGTGGTATTTGACGTCCCGTGACCGCGAACTAACCCAGATCTTTCCAATATCGGCCCGATAAAAGGCATCCGCACTCATTGTCGGAACGGTAGTCGACGCCCTTGCCAACAGAAAGCGCGCCATGGCTCACGAAAACCTGCTGAACGTCTCCCTCGCGTGGCACGACGCCGGCGCCTGTGTGCTCCCGGCCGCCAACGACGGATCGAAACGCCCCGCCGTCAGCTGGAAGCAATACCAGTCCGAGCGACCCGCGCGCGACGAACTCGCGCGGATGCTGCACGACACTGACGGCATCGGCGTCCTGTGTGGGCACGTCAGCGGCAACCTCGAAATGATCGAGCTCGAAGGTCGCGCCGTCGCCGACAGCCTCGGTGCGCGCCTCGCGCAGCTGCTCGCCGACAACGGCTTCAGTGACCTCTGGACGCGCATCACCAGCGGGTACGTCGAACAGACACCGTCCGGCGGCGTGCACTACCTGTACCGCGTCGATGGCGAAGTCCGCGGCAACACCAAACTCGCCCGCGACTGCGCAGGCGAAGCCACCATCGAAACTCGCGGCGCCGGTGGTTGGGTCGTCATCGCCCCCTCAGCCGGACGCACACACCCCACCGGCAAACCGTGGCGCGTCCTCGTCGGCGGGCCCGCCACCGTCCCCGTCATCACCGAGGACGAACGCGACGCGCTGCATGCCATCGCCGCCATGCTCGACGAAACACCCCCACGCGAGGAACCGCACCAGCCAGCCGCCACCGGCATCCTCGCCCAGATCGACGAGCAGCCCGCCAGCATCGGCGGTAAGCGCCCCGGCGACGACTTCAACGAGCGAGCGACCTGGGATGACATCCTCACCCCGCACGGCTGGCAGAAAGCACACCGCCTCGGACGCGGCCACGCCTGGACACGTCCAGGCAAACACGTGCGCGACGGCACCAGCGCCACCACCAACCAGGCTGCCGACGGCGTCGACCGGTTCTACGTGTTCTCCTCGAGCACCGACTTCGACACTGAGACGCCGTACACGAAGTACGCCGCGTACACGCTGCTCAACCACGGCGGCGACTACAAAGCGGCCGCTAAGCAACTCGCCAAGGATGGCTACGGCGAGCAACGACGCCTCGCCATCGTCCCGACCGCTCCCCCGCTGACTGAAACGCCAACCGTCAGCATCGAGACCGACGGGACCAGCGCCAAGATTGTCGAACTATCGCCCACCATCGACGCATCCACCTACGGACCGACCGAGGACGGCGTTGCGCGCGCACTCGCACACCTGCACGCCGACGACCTCCGATACTGCCCCCAGCGCGGGCAGTGGCTCACCTGGAGTGGCTCACGGTGGGAATGGGACGAGCGCGACCTGCACCGCGAATACATCAAAGCCCTCACCCGCGCGCTCCCCGAAGGGGACAGCTGGGCGTCATTCAAGAAGCGCGCCCTATCCGCAATCGGCGTCACGGGAATCGCCCGCCAGGCACGCAGCGACACACGGCTCGCCGTCAACATCACCACGCTCGACGCGAACCCCTACGAACTGAACACGCCCGCCGGAATCGTCGACCTACGCACAGGCGATCTCGCGCCCAGCGACCCCAGCAAACTACACACGCGCAGTACCGCCGTCGCCCCCGACTTCGACATGGCAGCGCCCGAGTTCGAACGATTCCTAGACGACACATTCGGCACGCACCCCGAGCTACGGGGATTCGTGCAACGCGTCCTCGGCCTGGCACTCGTCGGCCGCGTCCTCGAGCAGATCCTCATCATCGCGCACGGCCCCGGCGCGAACGGAAAGTCGACACTGTTCGAGGCAGCCATGTACGCGATCGGCAAGGGTATACACGGGTACGCCGGTTCACTGCCCACCAGCACACTTCTCGCCCAACGCTACGAACCACACCCCACCGACATCGCGCGGTTGTCGGGCCAACGCCTCACCGTCGCCAGCGAAATCGAGGACGGGCAACGGTTCCACGAAGAGAAGATCAAGAAACTGACCGGCGGCGACACCATCAGCGCCCGCTTCATGCGTCAAGACACATTCGACTTCACGCCAACCCATACCCTGTTCCTCCTCGCGAATCACTTGCCATCGGCGACTGCCGGCGGACCCGCGTTCTGGCGCCGAGTCGTCACCGTCCCGTTCGACCATGTCGTGCCTGTCGAGCGCCGTGACCCGCGACTTCCGGAGAAACTCGAAGCCGAAGCGCCCGCAATCCTCGCGTGGATCGTGCGAGGCGCCGCCGCGTACTTCGAGAAGGGGCTTGCCATCCCCGCGGACGTACGCGAAGCCACGGAGGCCTACCAGCGCGACCAGGACACCATCGGTCGATTCATCGAGGACCAATGCAACCTGGTCCCGCGCGGCGTCGGCAGCACCGACGTCAGCCACCTCCGCGAGCGGTACGAGCGCTGGTGCTCCACCAACGGCGACACCCCTGTCTCGGCGCGCCAACTCACCCAGCAGCTGCGCGACAAACACGACGTGCACTCCGTCAAGGGCGCCAAAGGTAGGCGCCGCTACGACGGCATCGTGCTGCCCACCTACGAGGACGAGGAAGGTGAGTAATGAGGTCGCGAGAAGTGCCACCCGCGAAGCATCTGCCACCCCAAGTGCCACCCATTCTGAGACCACAAACGCCCAGGTCAACCGCAAAGTCCGGAAGAAGTGCCACCCGTTGTGCCACCCCTGGGTGGCACTTGGTCCGCACTACGCGCTTCGCGCGCGTGCGCGAAGCCGCTAAAGCGGAAACTCCTGCCACAAGTGCCACCCGGTGGCGCTGGGTGGCACTTCTGCTATTTATCAATTTCCTATCGACTCAAAGCGCGCACGATGACCTGAATACGGAAACCCCGGATGAAGTGCCACCCGGTGATCTGCGATGACGAAAACCGACTGGCAGAAACTCAAGCCCATCCTCACCGCCAAGGGTCTGCTCACCGACATGGGTAACACCCGGTACGCCACCGCCAAGCCATGCCCGCGATGCGGACAGACGATCATCGCCGGCATCGACTGGGAGATCGAATGGCTACAGCCCTGCCCAGAGATCCACGCAGACATCGAGCCGATATCCGCACAAGGCGAACTCGCCGCACTGATACTCGAGCGCGTCACCTACGACCTCGTACGCGACCACGCGAAAGGTCGGTGGCAGATGCGCAGCCGCACCGCCACCAGCACCGGACTACTCGGCAGCGTCGCCTACCGGCGTAACCCGATCGGCACATCCCGGCAGCGCTACGACGTCGTAGCCGGCCACGAATGTGGGTCAGTGTTGCCGAGACAGCCGAGCATCACCCCCGAGCCCACCATCCACGCATCCGACACCCCGCCGTTCTGAGAGGACCACGACGTGACCGAGTGCCCATGCGGTGAGCCGACCACCTCCGGCTACCTGTGCCGCTCCTGCGCAAAGCGCCTCGACGAGGATCTACGCCAGATCGCTGCGCTGTGGCCGGAGAGCCACACCACGCTCACCCGGCAGGACCGCGTAGGCCCCGGTGGCTCTCGCGGGTCCGGCGGCGCTCATGGCCTGCCAGTGAGCCTGGCCGCCAGTGAGACGCGCGACTATGTGCGGCTGGTCGTGTCGACGTGGCTTCGCCACCTGGCAGGCGATCGCACGCCCGAGGATGTCCGCACGATCGCGCAAGCGTGCCGCTGGCTGGAGTTGTACTCCTCGGCATGGCTGCTGCTACCCGAGGTGATCGAACTCGCTGAGCAGATCGCAGACGCTGCGCAGCGGTTGCGGTGGCTAGTGGATCGTCGAGCGGATCGAATCGTCGTCGGCCAGTGCGACGTCTGCGGGTCGGACCTGACGGCGTACGAGCGCAGCAGCGAGGCAACCTGCCGCCCCTGTGAACGCGTCGTCGACGTCGGCTCGGTGCGCCAGGCTCGAATCGATGCGCTGATGGATTACCACGGCAGCGATGCGGAC
This sequence comes from Cumulibacter soli, assembly GCF_004382795.1. Lineage (NCBI taxonomy): Bacteria > Bacillati > Actinomycetota > Actinomycetes > Geodermatophilales > Geodermatophilaceae > Cumulibacter > Cumulibacter soli. The sequence continues at coordinate 323,193 of NZ_SMSG01000006.1, forward strand.
GTGGCCGAGCTGCTGACCTCGATGTACGGCGTGGCCTTCACGCCGGCGACAGTGGGTCGCTGGGTTGATCAGCGTCGACTATGGCGTAATGGCATGGGCCTGGTGCCATTCAGGCGCGCGGTGGAGTTGGGTGCACAGCACGCCGCGCCACGCCGACGTCGTACTGCTGGATGACAGATGCATCTGCGTCACGTATGCTACGAGTTGTGGGGGCAGAGCCTGCCCTCAACCACATCCCCGACGCCTCTCCACGATGCGCACTCTCGGGGATCTTTACTTCCCTCGCCCGCCCTGCGACACACAAAGCGCAGATAGCGACCGACAGCCTGCCACCGCACCGAGGACGCTCGGCCAGGGTGAACCTAAGCGCAGGCGCTCTCGCCCATGCCACAGCGCAGCGAGCAGGCGAGGGTTCACTTTCCCGCTGGTCTCGGACACACCACCAACGAGGCGTTGGTGACTGCATGGTCCGCAAAAGCCGAGGCCAGCGGGGACTACTTCGAGACGAAAGCACCCACGAACCCGGCGACCGAAGCAATCAACGTCCCCAACAGGTAGACGACGAACGTCATGTCTATCGCGATTCGCTCAGTCGCCGTGATTGCTATAACGCCGAACAGGCCGGCCGCCGCGACTGCAGCGAACGCCAATGCAGTCCACGCGCCAACGTCCCAGCGGCAACCGCGCGCCAGCCGGACGATCCCGTTCGACAGGCACGACAGGCCAAGCAGGGCCGTGAAGGTGAATGCGAGCAGCATGACCCAGCCGGGACCGCTGAGCACGTATCCGTCGAACACGGCGCCCCATCCGTCGCTGAGCGGTTCAGCGGCGACGGCGGTCGCCAGTAGCGCCAATGGAGCGCCGACCAGGTACAGGACGGTCACGGCCACAACGTAGGGATCACGCCGCACCGGAGGCGGGCCGTACTGCACATGCGGTGGCTGCCCGTACATCGACGGGCGCTGCCCGTACTGCGGGTACTGCTGAGGCATGGGGCGCTGAGGCGGCATCTGCGGGTGCATGAGACTGATGTTAAGCCCCAGGTACGACAAGAGCCAGAGGACTTTTACTGATGCGCGATGGCGAGCGAGGCGAAGGGTGACACCATGGCGATCGACACCCACCCTGGCGGCGAGCAGCTACATAGGTACTGGGTTATCGGCAAGGGCCGCGCCAAGTGGAACACCTGGACGGAACTTTATCGGCACCTGCTGAAGTACCTACCGCCCGAGAAGGCTCGACGCACCGCTAGCAAGTGGTTCATCGAACGCTTCGGATTTGCCGCTGGGTCAGACGTGAACCGGGTACGCCAAGGTAAGCCGCCACGCGGCAAGGTCGTAGGTCCGGGCTGATGGCGTGGCAGAAGCGAGGAAGTAGCAAGCGCCGCCTCGAGATGCCGCCAGACTGGCCAGCGATACGCCGAGCAGTCATCCGTAGAGACCAAGGCCTGTGCGTCCTATGCGGTCAGCCTGGTCGAGATGTCGACCATATAAACGATCCGCACGACCACTCCCTAGCCAACCTACGGTTGCTATGCTGGCCTCATCACAACGCGCACACGCAGAAGCAGGCCACGGCAGGCAAGGCCGCTCGAATAGCGCGAGGGAAACGCCGCAGCGAACCGAACCCCGGACTGCGAAGAGCTTAACGACCAGGCCGTCGACCACCCCACCCCTGGGGCATACCCCAAGATCGTTCTCCCCGGCCCGGCCCGGTGGTCATAGCGGCTGGCTGGCTGTACGGGTTTCAGAGTCCAGAATCGAGGTCTACCGATGGAGACCGCGGCGGTTCGGTTGCTCCGGCAGGTGTTAGCGGCGCTGATCCAGCAGGCTCCCGATCGGATTTCGGATCCGCAGTGGCGGCGGCTGCTGCAGGTGCTGTTCCCAGTTGTTGTCCAGGCTCGTCGCGGCTCGTTGACCGAGGCTGCTGCGGCGATGGTTCGCGAGGCTGAGCTGCACGACGGCGCTCCGATCGGGGATATACCGTCGTTGTATTACGACATGCACGCTTTGGATGTCGCGTTGACGCGCGTGCTTCGTGAGCCGTTGGCTCAGGGACACGATCGTCCATTGGTTGAGGTCGCCTCGCAGGCTGCGGTGGAGCGGCATGTTCAGCAGGCTGCGCGGGATGCGACGCGGGTCGTCGTGGAGACGTCGGAGGGTCCGGGTTCGCCGGTGGGCTGGGCGCGCCGGTTGACGGGTGCTGAGAATTGCGGCTTCTGCGTGATGCTCGCGAGCCGAGGCGCGGTCTACAAGTCGGCCTCGTCGGCCGGTCGCCAGGATTTGAACAGGTTTCACGATGGCTGTGATTGCGAGATCGTGCCGGTTTACGACGTGAACGATTGGCCCGGCCTGGATGGCTTCATTGAGGCGAATCGGCGTTATCGCCGGGCGCTGGATCTCGTTGATGGTCGAGGCGACAACGTGCTGAAGGCGCTTCGCCGTGACCTGTACGCCGATCCGTTCGAGATTCCCGCTAAGGCGGCTTAGTTTTCCTGCGGCGCCCAGGTGGTGCTGCGTTCTTCTGACCCAGGAGGTTGGATATGGGCACTCGTGGCCCCGCTCCTAAACGTTCGACTCAGCGCCGCCGGCGCAATAAGCCGGAAGGCCCGCAATCCGAAGGTGTCGCGTCGATCGACGTCGAGATGCCTGACCCCGACGAGGATTGGCACCCGATCGCGGCTGCGTGGTACCGGTCGTTGCGTGCGTCTGGCCAGTCGGACTTCTACGAGCCATCCGATTGGGCGATGGCGTACTTGATGGCCGAGTCGATCTCGCGTGATCTGAATCCGCAGTTCGTGGGGTTCCGTCAGGTCGACAAATTCACGACCGAGGCGGTGAAGGAGACGATCCCCATGAAGGGGGCGTCTTTGTCGGCGTATCTGAAGGCAATGTCGAACCTGCTTGTCTCTGAGGCGGATCGTCGTCGCGCTGGAGTCGAGTTGTCGAAGCCTACGACGGACGAGGACGAGGACGCCTCTGTAGCGATGCTTGATGAGTACCGCGACGCTCTCGCCTAGCGACCGTCTGGCGACTCTCCCTGATGGCCTGCCGGAACTCACCCTCGGTTGGGAAGCGGTCAAGTGGGCCGGGAAGTACCTTAGGCATCCTAATGGGCCTCGCGTAGGTGAGCGCTGGAAGTTTGTTCCCTCGCAGGTGCGGTTCCTGCTGTGGTTCTACGCCGTGGACGAGCAGGGGCGATGGCTGTTTAACCGCGCGGTTCGGCGGCTAGCGAAGGGCGCCGGCAAGTCGCCGAACGCGGGAGCGATGGCGCTGATCGAGTTCTGCGGGCCGGTACGGCTGAAGGATTTCGACCCGAAGCGCCCGGGTGGCTGTGTCGGCAAGCCCGTCGACATGCCGCTGGTGCAGATCGTCGCCACGGCCGAGTCGCAGACTGCTAACACGATGCGGATGGTCCGCGCGATGTGCGCGAAGGGTTCGCGCCTATCGATGGACTATCACATCGATGTCGGTAAAACGCAGTTCTATCGGCTGCCCGAGGGGACGCTCGAAACGATTACATCATCTGCGCGTGCTGCGGAAGGTGCTGAGGCGACGTTCCTGGTCGCTGACGAAACCGAGCACTGGTCAGTGTCGAACGGCGGCCGGGACCTGATGGAGACGGTTGAGGACAACCTGATCAAGTCGGGCTCTCGTCTGATCGAGACGGCGAACGCGTGGGTCCCTGGGTCGGGGTCCGAGGCTGAGCGCACCTATGACGCGTGGGTGGCTCAAGAGGAAGGGCGCACGAAGGGTGAGCAGCGGATCCTGTACGACGCGCGTATCGCCCCTCCCGATACCGACCTAGGTGACGAGGCTTCGCTGCTGTCGGCACTGGATTGGGTCTACGACGACTGTTTCTGGGTTCCGAAGTGGGAGATTGCGCAGAAGATCCTCGACGGCCGCACGACGGCGGACAACGCGCGCCGCAAGTACCTGAATATGCCGACCGCTGTCGCGAACGCATGGGTGACTCAGCAGGACTGGGCAACACTCGCCGATCCGAGCGAAGTTGTCGCGGACGGCGACGCTGTCGTGTTGTTCTTCGACGGCTCGAAGTCGCGTGACGCGACCGCACTGTCGGGCTGCCGGATCTCGGACGGCTACTCGTTCGAAATCAAGGTGTGGGAACCCGACCTCGAAGTAGACGGGTGGACTGTCCCAGCGGACGACGTAGATGCGCACGTTGCGCAAGCGATGGATCGCTTCGATGTGTGGGCGTTCTTCGCTGACGTGCGCGAGTGGGAGTCGTTCGTGAAGCTGTCGTGGCCGGAGAAGTACGGCGACCAGCTGCGGGTGTGGGCACAGAAGGGCGGCCAGGATCCGCAGGTGATCGCGTGGGATATGCGCTCGAGGTCGTATCTATTCACGCGAGCCGTGGAGCTTGTTGAGCAGGAGATTTACGACAAGACGTTCAGGCACGACGGGGCTGCGATCACCGCGCGGCATGTTGCGAACGCTCGCCGGAAGTTGAACCAGTACGGAACGTCGATCGGCAAAGAAACGAAAGATTCACCACTGAAGATCGACGCGGCGGTGACGATGATCGGCGCTCGGATGGTCCGAAATCTTGTCCTGGCTTCCAGTGAGTGGAAGTCAGGGTCCACGCCTGAACGCACAAACGAAGCGGCTTTCTTCTGATGGGAGGCAAATAGGTGGCTCTCAGTAAGAAGCGGGCCCTGGAGTCCGTTGTCGACATTCTTAATGGCCCACGCAGTGCTGAGATGCCTCGTCTGCAGCGAATCGCTGACGCGATGCGCCCCGCGCGCAAAGGCCAGTACCGCGTGGATGTCCCGGATGGCGCTCCGAAGGAGATGCAGTCTCTGGCCCGTAAGGCCGAGACCAATTACATGCCGCTCGCAGTGGACACGTTCTCGCAGTCGATGAAGGTCGAGGGAATCTATTCCCCTTCCGACAAGGGCATGGAGAAGCAGCCGGCCTGGAAGCACTGGCAGCGCAACCGGATGAACGCCCGCCAGACGGGCCTGCACCGTGCGGCGCTGCAGTACGGCGTGGCGTACACGATCAATCTGCCTGGCGACAGCGGTCCGGTCGTGAAGTGTGTGTCACCCCGCCAGTTGACCGCCCTGTATCAGGACCCGTCCGATGATGAGTGGCCGATGCTCGCGCTGCACATCGACGACGACCTGATCACGCTGTACGACGAGGAGCAGACCTACACGTTCGGCCGAGAGAACAAGCCGCGCTCAGGACTGGCGCCGTCCTGCTCGGCCGAGTACCTCGGTGGGCGACTGACGTTCATCGAGGCGAAGGAGCACGGCGTAGGCGTGTGCCCGGTCGTGCGCTACCGCGACCGAATGCTACTGGACGGCGAGGAGCAGTACGGCATCGTCGAGCCGCTGCTGGCGATCCAGGACCGCATCACCGAGACGACGTTCGGGCTGTTGGTCGCGCAGTACTTCGCCGCGTTCAAGCAGAAGTACATCATCGGCTGGATCCCACAAGACGAGCACGAGCGGCTTAAGGCTTCTGCAGCTGCGATCATGTCGTTCAAGGACCCCGACGTGAAGGTCGGCCAGTTCGACGAGACCGACCTGACGCGGTACATCCAATCGAAGCGTTCCGCCGTGATGGATCTTGCCGCGATCGGGCAGATCCCGCCGCAGTCTCTCGGCGCAGACGGAATCTCGAACATCTCCGCCGAGGCGCTGGCCGGCCTGGAAAGTGCGAAGGACCGCAAGGCAGACGAGATCACCACGAGCCTCGGCGAATCGCACGAGCAGACGCTTCGGATTCAGGCGCACATCGCGGGCGATCCAGGTGCCGACGATTACGAGTCCGAGATCCGCTGGAAAGACGCGACGGCACGCTCATTCGCCCAGATGGTCGACGGCCTCGGGAAACTCGCCCAGATGCTGCAGGTTCCGGTCGAAATGCTGTGGGAGGACATCCCTGGCTGGACCGACACGAAGGTCGATCGCGCGCGCCAGATGCGCGAGACGGACCCCGTTCAGTCGCTCGCACGGACCGTTTTCAGCGAGCAGGGCTAACAAGACTTCCTCGACCCAGCGGGTTGAGGGCGCACCACCACATCCATGTCCCAGGAGGACGCCACCATGTCAGACGACGCAACCCAGACTGAACCTCAGGCGCAGGAGCCCGAGGCGACGCAGGCAGCCCCGCCGTGGGGTTCGGAAGAAGAGTTCAACGCCGAGCGTGCGTGGAATCTGATTCAGGGCCTGAAGGAAGACAAGGCGCGGCTTTCCGAGCGCGCGTTCGGTTCACGAGAAGAGTTCGAGGCGGCCAAGTCCGCCCGCGACCAGCTCGCAGAGACGAAGCGTGCCCAGATGAGTGAGATCGAGCGCGCGAAGGCGGAACTCGCCGAGTTTCGCCAGGCCGCCGAAACACACAAGGTCAACGAGTTGCGATGGAAGGCCGCTGCAACTCACGGGATCCCGTCTGACTACTTCGACTTCATCGGCGGAGGTAACGAGGAGGAGGTTCTGAGCCGCGCTGAGCGTCTTGGCGATCTCATCCGCGCTGCCGGAAGCACGGAAGTCGTGCAGGCCGAACTGGATTCCCTGAAGGCAGGGAATCCGCTCCAGAAGGGTCGGTCCGTCGCGGCATTGAAGCCGGGCGCAACACCTTCTGAACATCAAGACGAGGACGACGTCCTTTACAACGAACTCTACGGAGGAAAGAGCAATGGCTAATTACTTGCCAGTGCGCATTCCGGGTAAGGCTCTGCCGATCCCGGCTAGCGCGGCAATCACTGCCGGTCAGCTCGTTGCCGTTTCGGGATCCAACACGGTTGGCCCTGCTGGTGCTGCTTCGGTTGCATGGCTGGGTGTGGCTGCGTTTGATGTCGCTTCGGGCGAGCTTGTCACTGTCCACTGCGGTGGCACTCAGGAACTCACTGCTTCCGGTGCGATCACCGCTGGCGCTGCTGTCGCGGCTGCCGCAAACGGGGCTGTCGCCACTCTCGGCGCAGATCCGGCTGCAGGCACTGTTGTCGGTGTCGCCCTGACCACTGCCGCGAACGGGACCAAGGTCCGCGTTCAGATGGCTCGATAAGGAGGGGCTGACATGGGAAACGCATACCCTAACGCGTTCACCCAGAACGATCTGGGCACGCTGAAGAAGTTTCTGAACTCGCCGACGCTGATTGCACGTCGTTACGACGAAATCGCGCTGAACCAGTTCATCGGTGATTACCTGCTCACTGGGCGCCCGAACGTCGAGGGCGGCGCGATTCAGTACGAGTCGCAGGGCACGGAGGTCACCGACCGGCCGGTCGAGTCCATCTCGCCCGGGGCTGAGTACCCGCTTGCTCTGATCGGTGACGTGCCGGCGCAGATCGCTAAGACCGACAAGCGCGGTCAGGATTCGCTCGTCACTGACGAGAAGTTGAAGCGTGAGCGTCGTAACGCGATCGACCGCGCGATCACCGCCCTGGTGAACTCGAACGTCATCGACTTCGACTCGACTGTTCTGGCGTTGGTTGCTTCGGTGGTGACTCAGGAGCAGACGATCACCACTGCGTGGAGCGCGAGCGGCGCGACGATCCTGCGAGACATCCTGCTCGCTAAGGGCAAGATCACCGGCCAGAAGAAGGGCTACAACCCGAACGTCGTTGTCATGAGCGATGAGGTGTTCGCTTATGTCGCCTCGGACACTGCGATCGCCGCACTGATGGCGCGCGAGTCAAAGGCGAACGCGGTGTACACCGGCGAGTTCCCGGTTATCGCGGGTCTGGAGGTCCGCACGACTCCGAACATGCCGACCGGTATCGACGCACTCGTCGCCGATCGCCAGATGCTCGGCGGGGTCGGCTACGAGGACCTGGGCGGCGGGTACACCCGCACCCAGTCCGGCGCCGAGACCAAGTCGATGCGCGAGGACCAGAACGACCAGTGGCGGTTACGTGCGCGTCGTGTGGCCGTCCCTTACGTGACCGACCCGGGTGCCGCGTGCGTGCTCGACGGCGTCTTGGCGTAGGGGGTAGGAGATGGCGAAGATCGTTACGGCTCCGCTGATCGCGGTGTCCGATAAGGACGGAAGGCACCACTACCTGAAGGCGGGCGCTGAGGTTCCCGCATTCGTGTCGGCGGACGACCAGAAGGTTCTCGCGAAGCGGGGACTAATCGGCGATGGCTCGAAGCCCGAGCCCAAGGTCGCGCCGAAGGTGGCTGACGCTAAGTAGGTCGATGTGCTGAGGGGCCGGGGAAACTCGGCCCCTCAGTCATGCCCGAGGAGGGTCTGATGATCACCGTTCCTGTCGACGAAATCAAGGATCGCTGGCCCGGGCCGTTCCCGTTCGACGACGTCTATGTGTACAAGCAAATCGAAGATGCGCTCACGGAGTTGCGCGAGCATATCCCCGACCTAGACGCTCTGGTGGATTCTGGGCAGATCGGCGAGGAGTCGGTCACGAAGTTGGTCGCGAAGGCGGTCATTGGGGCACTTCGGAACTCGGAAGGCTTCAAGACCGAGTCCGAGGGCGACTACTCGTATTCGCGTTTCGGTGATGGGTTCGTGTGGTTCCGAGACTCCGATATCGAGCGGCTCCTGCCGCGCAAGCCGAGTGCGACTTGGCGGTGGGTTCTGTGAGCCTGCTGACGAATCCGCCGCACGTGGCAACGGTGATCCCGTTGTCGCAGCCGCCGGATCCTGACGATGGCCCGGTGGCTGGCGCTGCGGTGTCGTGGGCGTGTTCGTCGCAGCCGATCAGCGTGGATCTCGCGACGTCGGCGGGGTACGACTTCACGACGACGCGCCGGTTCGCGGGCGTCGGGTATCCCGGCGGGTCGATGGCCCGCATCGAGTGGGATGGCCGCACGTGGGAGCAGCTCGGTGAGCCGACTCGGCATCGCATGTCACCTACGACGTCGCATGACGTCGTGTTCGCGAAGGCGGTGGGCACGAAGTGGCAAAGGTGAGACTGCGGCCCAAGCGGGCTTTCAATCGTTCTGTCGCTCGGAACCCGAAGGTGAAGGCGGCGGTCCGGGAGAACACCGAGACGATCGCTGCTAACGCTCGAGTGTTCGCTGCGCCGCACGGAACGTTGGCGTCACGCATCTCTACCGAGTACGGCGATGTCGACGGCTACGTGGTCATGTCGGACAACGGCAAGAAGAAGAACGAGCCTGCTGCTGCGGCCATCGAGTTCGGCGGCACGTTCAAGAACGGGCGGACCCAGAAGGGCCTGCGTGTTCTTGGTCGAGCTGTGGATACGGCCGGCGGATGATCAGCGATATCGACGGCGACGTGATCCTTCGGGGCGTCGCCTCGCAGGTGTGCCCTGCGGACCGCTGCTCACCAGTCGCGTCGGCATCTGACGTCGCTGCGGCGTTGTCGTCAGCGTCGCCGCGGTTCGTTACGTGGCTGATCCGGTTCCCCACCCCTGAATCCACGCTGCAGAGGGCATCCCGCGTGTCGTTCGAGGTCCAGGTGACCGCGCATGGCTACTCGCGCGGCGTAGCGAAGCGGCTCGCCGCGGACCTATTCGACGCCTTCCGGTCGTCGGTTGGCCAGTCATTCGGCGGCGTGGAGATGAAGTCGGCCAGGTGTCGACAGTTGCCCACCGAGATCCGGTTCGAGGGCCAAGCAACTACTCACAACCGATACATCACAACGTTTGCGGTCACGGCCGCGCATGGAAAGGAAACCGATCATGGCTGATGGGTTTGTCATTGAAGAAATGTTCGAGGCCGGTGACGCGCGAATCCTCATGGGTGACGGCGTCACTACGGTCACGATGCCTACGCTCACTGCGATTGAGGCGTATATCGCTGACCCGGTGGCGGGTGCGATTGCGGGCCTGGTGAGCCTCGGCGATACGAAGATTGATGAGACGATCCAGTTCGAGGAAGATGCTGCGACGTATGAGAATCGTGGCACTCTGCAGCACCGCGTGCTGAAGGAGACTCTGACTCAGGCGGCTGTTTCGCGGTTCACGTTGAACTCGATGCAGCCCCGCAAGGGTCGCATTATGGAGTTGTACTACGGCGGCGGCACCGAGGGCGATGGCTATTTCGATGCGCCTGCCGCGGCGGATTCGAAGCCGATTGAGGTTCCGTGCCTCATCATCTTCAAGGACGGCTTGGACGTGTTCCCCGCTTTCATGCCTCGCGTGAGCGTGCGCCGCAATGGTCCGATCACGTTCCCGATGGACCAGTTCGCTGAGGTCCCGCTCGCTGGAACGATCCTCGAGCCGGAAACCGGTACGTCGACTCGCTGGTACTCGGAGACCTTCACGGCTCCGGTCGGCGGCTAGGCCCCCTTGTCTGGGCGCCTGGTCGGCAGTCTCCTAGCCCTGTCGGCTAGGCGCCCTCCAACTCTCATTTATGGCTAGGAACCTGCTAGGGAGGCTAGGAAATGTCTGACGTATTTGATGCTGATGCGCTGCTGGATTCGGCTAATGACTTCAAGGCGAAGGTCGGCGGCTCGGTGCTGGAGTTCCGCCGGTTCGGGATGATGAGCCCGGCGGAGCGGAAGTTGATGAAACCGCTCATTGAAGCCCGCGAGATGCTGTTCCGCCGCGCCGCGCAGATTGCGCGCCAGAGTGAGGACGACCTCGAACTCTCGTTCACCGAGATCAACGAGGACATCCACATGAATCTGGTGGAGCAGTTGAAACTTGCCTGCACCGGCACGGCTGCCCAGAAGAAGAAACTTGGCGAGTTGCCTAGCGACGTGGCCGAGAAGATCTACGACGCGTACAACGAGCGGACCGAGTTGGGGGAAGCCTCGCCCTCGTCCGACTCCTAGCAGAGTCTGACGGGGCGCTTATCGCTGACTTCGCCGCCGAGTACGGCTGTTCCCTCGTGACGATCATTCGCGAGGGTCGCCCGTACTCGTGCCGCGAGGCGTTGCACATGCTCCGGTGGCTGCCTGAGCGATCGGCGTCGGTTGCGGTGAAGCGTGCCGCGTTCGCCCGCGCTGAGGCGGAAGCGAAGAAGGCCGGCAAGAAACTGAAGCCCGTTGATCCGGACCCATTCGATCCGGTGCAGTTTCACGGATGGGACACGGACCGCTTCATCGCCGTGAGAACGGCGAACGAGGTGATCTCGGCTAACTACATGACGCAGGCGATCAACTCGCCCAAGGGGAAGAAGCCCGACGAACCGACGTTCGTCGAGGTCCCTGGGCAAGCGAAGCCCAAGAAGCCGTCCGGGATCTCGATGATCCGCGCTCAACGGGAGCGACAACTCAACAGGGGGTGACCGGTGGCCGAGGTCGATCGTGTCGAAGTCAAGGTCACGCCCGACCTGGACGGGTTCCGCGCGAAGGTGCACGCGGAACTGTCCAGGATCAAAGACCTGCAGGTGAAGATCGACCCGGACGTCACCGGGTTTCGGCAGAAGGTGCAGGCCGAACTCGCTGGAATGCGGGCATCGGTCGGCGTAGACGTCGACCGGGACCGGGTGCGTTCGGTAGCCACCGGTGTCACTCGCGCGCTGCGGGCTGAGGCTCCGGCGATGAAGCGGACCGTCGCGGGCGCGCTGTCCGAGGCTGTGGACGAGGGCTACACGAAGGCCGTCAAGGACGCCTCGCGCGAGGAGGAGAACTCTCGCCGCCGCGTGCTGAACGTGGAGCGGCAGATCCAGCGCACGAAGGACCGCATGCTGGTCCTGTCGCGGGAGATGGCGCGTACAGACGAGAAGGACCACAAGTCCATCGCGCTCCTACAGAAGGAGTACGACAAACTCGCGGCGTCGCAGAAGAAACTGAAGTTCGAACTGGACGCGGACCGCGGCGGGTTGGCACGCGCCTCGGCGCAGCTGCGTGCCGCGCAAGCGCGTCTGCAGGCTCAGGCTTCCGCTAACCCGGTGAAGCAGCCGGTCGAGGTCGACATCGACCGCAACTCGCTGCGGCGCGTGTCGTCGTCGCTGACGTCGGTCACGGGTTCGGCGTTCCGGTTCGCTGGCACGACTGTCGGCGTGGCCGGTATCGGCGTTGCGGCGTCGACTGCGGCAGCCGGTCTGGGCGCGATGGTCGTGCAGGCTGTCCCACTGGCTGCGGCGTTGGCGCAGGCTTCCGGTGCGGCGCTGCTGATCCCTGGCGCGCTGCTTGGTGGCGCGGCTGCTGCCGCGACGCTGGCGGTCGGCATGAGCGGCGTAACGGAGGCGTTCAAGAACTCCGGTGATCCGGAGAAGTACGCCGAGTCCCTCGCGAAACTCACTCCTGCGGCACAAGATTTCGTGAAGGCCGGGGTCGGCCTCAAGGACGTCCTTGCTGACATTAAGGCCGTCGTTCAGGAGAACTTGTTTCAGGGGCTCGGCGACGAGCTGCGGGACTGGCAGCGGGACTTGTTCCCGGCGCTGAAGACCGGCATGGCGAATATTGCGGGCGGGCTGAACGATGTCGTCCGCGATTTAATGCGGACCCTCGGGTCAGCGAAGGTGTCGCAGGCGATCGAGACGTTGTTCGGCAACACGAGTCGCGGCTTGTCTGCCGCGAGCGGCGGTTTCAGCGGGTTTACTGAGGGCCTTATCGGCCTCGCGTCGGCAGGGTCGCGGTTCTTTGAGGAACTTGGTCAGTCGTTCACGAACGCTGGCGAGAACTTCGCTGACTGGGTCGACAGGATCTCCGAGAACGGCGACCTGGACCGCTGGATTCGTAACGGCATCGACGCGTTCAAAGACATCGGGTCGATCCTCGGCAACATCGGCTCTGGCCTGGCCAGCATCTTCCGTGCGGCTCGCGAGGCCGGTGGCGACATGCTGGGCCGGTTCGACGCGGTCACGGAGCGGTTCGCGTCGTGGGCGAAGTCGGATGAGGGTCAAGACTCGCTGACGGGGTTCTTCACTCAAGTGCGGCGCGTCACGGATGCGCTCACGCCGGTTGCCGGCGCACTGTTCGGCGTCGTCGGGCATATCGCCGAAGGCGCTGCGGATATCGCGGTGGCGTTCGCGCCGTTTGCCGAGAAGGTTCTCAATAATCTCGAGCCGGTCGTGGACACGATCGCCCGGATTCTGGAGGATGTCGCGCCGCCGTTCGGTGAGTTCCTGGACGTCATCTCGCAGTCGCTCGGCCCGGCATTTGAGAACCTCGGCCCTGGGGTTAAGGACTTGTTCCAGGCTCTGGCCGATAGCGCACCCGCTATTGGCGAGGTCTTGGAGGCTGCCGGTTCTATTGGTGGCGCGGTGCTCGAGGGCATCGCGGACGTGCTGCCGACGATCGCTGATTGGTTGTCGCGGCTGGCTGGGTTCCTTGAGGATGTCGTAGACGCGATCGGGCCGCTCCCGGCCGCTATTGGTGCGTTCCTCGCTGCGTTGGCTATCGGTGGCGGCGGTAAGGGCGGCAAGGGCAAGGGTATCGGCAAGGGGTGGATCGCCCTTGCTGGTGGCGCCGCTGTTGTCGATGCTGCCTCGAAGGGGGTCCCGGAGTCTGCGGCCGAAGCGGCTGCGCAGTGGGTCGAAGGGTTCGCTGGCGGCGTGGCTGCAGGGTGGGCGATCGGTGGTCCCATCGGCGCGGCGATCGGCGGTATCACCGGGACGGTCGCGGCGTTCGGCCCGACCTACAAAGAGGCCGGCAAATCCCTGTGGAACACCTTCAAGAACGCGGTAAACCCTGACGACGTCGCATGGGACGAAGAGTATTTCTCGTGGACCCCAGGTAAGGGCATCGTCCAGGAGGTCAAGGGTAAGGCCACGCCGGACAAGGAGAACGTCGACGCGTGGAAGGACTACTACGCTGCGATCGAAGAACTCTACAAGATCGACTTCGACAGCGCGAAAGAGTGGGACGACAAGAAACTCAAGTCGACCGAGGAGGTCGCGGACGCGGCCTTAGCGATCGAAGAGGAGTACCAGGCTAAGTACGGCGAACTCGCCGCGCGTGGTCCTGCCGAGATCGAACGAGCCGAGAAGGCATCCCTAGACCGGCGTCAGAAGTCGGCTATCGAGAACTTCGGCACGGTCGAGTCCGAGCACGGCGTCATGGTCGAAGGCATCATCTCGGGCGCGGAGAAGGTCGCCGGTCCGTGGCGACGGGCTAGCCAGGACATCTCCGATAGCCAGAAGAAGACCTCGACTGAGGTTAAGACGAACGTCGATGGTCTGGCGGGTGGGATTGTCGCTGCGGCAGATAAGTCCAAGGATGGCTGGCGCGTCGCTGCCGCTGGCATGTCCAGCAGCAACGAGGATGCCGCGAAGAAGTCGAACCTGTCGTGGCAGGGCATCGTCCCGGCGATCAAAGGTGCGGCATCGAGCACTGAGGGCGCGTGGAAGAAGGCTGGCACCGGTATCGGGTCGGGCGTCTCGCAGACCACGACCGGCGCGAAGCAGAAGTGGCAGGGCGCCTATGCCTATATCCGGCAGGGTGCGACGTCGACGAGCAGCGGTCTGACGAACGCGTTCCGCCGCGCGGGTGACGCTGGTCAGAACTCGGCCAACCGGAGTAAGGGCGCGTGGTTCTCGTTCGCATCTAGTGCTGGTTCTTCGGTGAACGGGTTCTACAACCTGTTCAACAACAGTAAGCCGCAGGCGGCGTCGCGGGCTCAGGCTCAGGGAGCGGTCGCTCAGTGGGCCGGCATGCACGGCCAGGGGTCGTATGTCGGTGGGATGTTCGGTCAGGGCCTCGCGGACGGCATTAACTCCCGCAGTGGGCAGGTTGAGGGTGCGGCGGCGCGTCTCGCTGAGATTGCGGCTCGCGCGGCTCGTCTCGCTGCCAGGGTGTCGTCGCCGTCGCGGGTCGCGATGGAGATCGGCGGATGGTGGGGCGAAGGCCTTGCGGTCGGTATCGAGCAGAAGGCGGCGCGCGTGGGCCACGCGGCCACGGCCGCAATGAACGCCGCGAACGTTTCGGCAGTCGGCGCTGGATCGCTTGAGTCGCCGGGATTCCCAGACAAGGTAACGCTGCTCGACCGGAACGGGTCACTGCTGGGCCACATGGATGTCCGGACAGACCGCGCCGTCACCACCTATGACTCGTCGCAGAGCCGACTCGTGAAGTTTGGGGTGTCTCCCTGATGGATATCTCGCTGAACCCGCTCTACGACAAGGACCCGTGCCCTCGCGTCGAGATCGAGATTCAGAACGCTCCCTCGGGGGCACTGGTCACTGTGTACCGCCTGTTCGGCGGCTCGGAGATGGTCGTGCAGAACATGCGGGCTCGGGCGCAATCCGCGTTCATCGGCTCGGACTATGCCGCGCCATTCGGCGTCGATGTGGAGTACCGCGCCGAAGCGACGGTCGACGGTGCCCTGGTCGAGGCGGTCGCAGAATCCACGCTGATCCCCGACCCGCACGCGCAGGATTACGAGCGGGGTTGGCTGCAGCTGCCGTTAGCGCCGGCGTCCGCGATCGAGGTCTATTGGGCGCCGGGGGCGCTGCAAGCGTTTCGGTACTCGGGCGCTGAAGCGGTTGAGGCGTCGATCGGCGCGGGTCTCCCGTTCGGGTTCGGCGCTCCGCTGTCTCGGATGCAGGACATTTCGCTGGTGTGGCACGCGCTCGGCGTCGATGCGATCACGGCCGTGGAGAAGATCCTTACCACCTCGCGGGTGGTGCTCGTCCGAACGCGTGACCCGATCGGGACCCCGGCCGCGATGTACGTGTCGCTGTCTGACGTGACAGTGCGAGCCGATGACATGGACCGCGACTCGGAGAAGCGGCTGCGGACGTGGGCCGGCGGGTGTGAGGTTGTGCGGCCACCCGCGGCCAGTATCGCGGTGCCGGTGTTCACCTACGGGTCGGTGAACGCCGACTACGCCGGCATGACCTACGGCGACGTGATGGCGCTGCGACCGGGCGCCACGTACCTGGATTGGGTGCGTGACCCCCGGCCGTGATCGATATTGATGACGTCCTCGCCGAATCCGTTGGGGGCTCGGTTACGCATGCCGTACAGGCGACTGCTTGGCGTGACGGCGATCTGACTTTCCCGCTGCCGGAGCACATCGAGAGCCGTCTCGAGGTCGTGTCGTGGCGGACATCGGAGGACGCTACCGAGTCCGCTCGCACCTGCGAAGTGACGGTAGCCAGCCAGGATGAGCGTTTGTTGCCACGCAGTTTGGACGCGATCCTCGGCCCCTACGGGGCGGAGATCAACCTATCGTCGGGCGTCGACCTCGGCCCCGAGTTGGGCGAGCGGCTGCAGTCCGAGGGCTGGTTCCGCATCGACACCGCGTCCGGTAAGCGGTACGACGAGTACTACCGGGACACCGACCAGTGGGTGAACCTGGGCGTGACGGTCCGCTGCACCGGCATCGACCGGATGAGCGTTCTAGAGGCCGCCCGATTCGAGCAGACCATCACCACCGTCCAGGGAACCGTCCACTCGGCTATCGCGGCGCTATGCGATGAGCTCGTGCCGGTCGGCGTGCACCAGGTGGCGGACGCGAGTATCCCGAAGATCGTCCTGGACTCTGACGATCGGGTCGAGGCGATCGATACGCTCGCGAAGCGGATCGAAGCCAGAGCGGTGTTCGACCGCGAGGGCCAACTGATCCTAAAACCCCGCTCTGCAGGAACGGGAACGTGGGACCTGCCGGACTGGTCACTGCTCGCGCTCGATGAAGAACTCACGGCGGACGAGTTCTACAACGCCGTGATCGTGATCGGGAGAGATCCCAGCACGCAGGAGGAAGTGCGCGGCGCGTACTACGAGCCCCACGGACCCACGGCGTACCGCAGCGGACTGAAGAAGCCCTACTTTCACTCATCCCCACTGATGACGACCGTCGCTCAATGCAATGCAGCAGCGCGGACAACATTCGAGACGGTCGTGCGCCGTCGCCAGTCCGTGGCCCGCATCGAGGTGCCACCGCATCAGGGTGTCGAGTCGCTCGATGACGTGCTGATCCGCGTCGGCGGCGACGTCCTCGTCGGGTCGGTGAAGCGGGTTGAGCGATCCGGTGGCTCGGGTGATTCGACGATGAAGCTCGACGTGTGGCTTCCTCTCGAGGATTCCCGGAGGCTGCAATGAGTATCGGCAAGGATATTGCGGGCATTCGGCCTGGCGCTCGGATGTGGTCCGGTGTCGTCACATCTCTGGTGCCGTTCGAGGTTGACGGGCAGCCTGTAGCGCCACCGGCGTACGCCGCACTGGTGGGCGACCGAGTGCAGGTCATGTCGATGGATGGCTGGTCAGTGTGCCAGCGGTGGCTACCCGAGCACGCGCTGCCGGTACAGGTTACTGTGACCGCAACGTCCGTATCCGGGAAGCCTGGATATCTTGCGGCATCAGGGAATGGGCGGACGTGGCAACTGCCGTACACGGGCAGTGTGGCCGTGGGCGACAAACTGTCGCCCGACTGGAACTCGTCATTGGGGCGAGTGGACGCACCACCGTCCCCACCGCCGGAGCCACCACCTCCGCCCACCCCGCCCGCGCCGGAGCCCACGCCGATCACTTACTACCGGCGAAAGTTCCGCGCGGTACAGGCGGGCTCGTGGCACTACGGCACATGGGACCGGTCTCGCGTGCGACAGCACCGCTGGTCGAGCGAGGACATCAACTATGGCGCGTGGTGCTACGGCGGTGAGATCAGGCAAGCCGTCAAGGGCGGCACGATCATCGGCGCCAAGATATTCCTGCCCCGCGTGCAGGGCGGCGTGTTCGCTGCGCAGACCGCGCACCTGTATTCGCACGGGTCCGATCGCCTACCTGGCGGGGATGTGTCCCGCGTCGGCCCCGTCCGCGACGTGACGGTGTCAATGGGCGGCGCGTGGTACCCGATCGCAACGGCTCTAGCAACCGCAGCGATGGGCGGCGGTATCGCGATCGCCGGTGCGCCCTATGTCGTTTTCGCTGGCCTACAGAGCGACCCCCGCAGCGGGCAGCTAGATATCCAATGGAGAACCGGAGGCTAACGGTGGCTATTGATTACAGCACCAATTTCAATCTTCCAGCGCCCGACATCAACGAAGCGTTCAATCCCAGCCTGCACATGACAGGCCTTCGGGATGCGACAGAGACCGCGCTCACGGGCCTGCCGCAGTTCCGCTACGGCGGCGCGGATACGACGCTGACGACGGGCGGTACGGGCGTGCGGACGATCGAGTTCGACACGCCGTTCCCGGCGGTCTGCGATGGCGTGCAGATCCAGAACCGCTACGCGGACGGAAACACGGTTTTCAGCGTGACGGCGATTACGGCGTCCGGTTTCACGGTCCGCTCGTACACGGCGGGCACGAGTTCGGCGCGCTTCAGCGTGCCGTTCATGTACACGGCGATGGGGCGCTGACATGGATACCCGGCAGGGTTGGGATGTGGAGCGTGACGGCCGCATGGCCGACTACGCCGATACGCCGATCGGCGCCGCGATTGAGCCCTACGACCCCGACAAGGACCCGGTAGCGAAGGGCCTCACCGATCCAGACGGGCGGGTGTCCTGATGCCGTATCAGTTAGGTCTACCCAACGCCTTGATGCGGTTCGGGCTCACGGTCGAGGTCGTGGACGGGTGGGGCACGCGCGGCTGGTCAGGGCTGAATCCTCGCGGGAGTGTGTCGCACTGGACTGCGAGCCCCGGCGGGCCGCGTCCGTCGCTCGGCATCTGCATCTACGGCAGACCCGACCTCGACGGGCCGCTCTGCAATGTGTTCCTGGACCGCGCCGGGGTCGCGATTGTGGTCGCTGCGGGCATGGCGAATCACGCCGGGCCGGGCGGATACAACGGCATGTCGGGGAACGACTCGGTGTTCGGTACCGAGTGCGAGGGCACGATCGGCAACCGCGACGGTACCGATTTCACGGACGCGCAGCGCGCCGCGTACCCGAAGGTCGTCGCCGCGTACCACTACCTGACCAAGACGAGTCCGCTCACGCACGCGTGCGGGCACAGCGAGTGGACCAATCAAAAGATCGACGTCGGCACGTATGCGCCGACGCTACGCAGACAGGCCGCCGCGATCCTCGCTGGCGGAGCAATCCAGGAGGACGACATGACACCAGGGCAGGCTAAGCAACTCGCCGACATCCACGAACGGCTCGCGAAACTCGACAAACTCGCGTTCAACGTGAACGGCGGCTCGGGCGCCGAGGGTCTGCGCGAGGTCATCGGCAAGATGCGCACCTCGACGCTGAGCATCAGCAAGGGCGTGGCGACCCTCGTCGGGCGCGATCCGCATGTCATCGACGCGAAGGCCATCGCTGAATCCATCCCTGACGACATCGCGGCGCAGGTCGCGGACGAACTCGCGAAACGGCTCAAGTCATGACCGTCCCGCTCGCGGTCCTCGCTGGGGTCTGCGTCCTGTCCGCGTCCGCGCTGCTCCTGATTATCGGGGCGGCATTAGAGGCCATGGAGGCCAACGAATGAGCACTCTCACCAACGTGATTCCCGCCAGCCAACGCAAGGTCGTCTACGCGGTCTTCGCCGTGATCGGCGTCCTGCTGGGCGCGGTCCAGGTCGCTTACGGCGCCGCCGACACTGACCAGCCGACGTGGCTGATCGTCACGTGGGCTGTGTATGGCTTCCTGAGTGGCGCGGTAGGCGCGACAGCGGGCAGTAACACCCCGGCCGACTCTGCGGAGTAGCCCTCCTGGCCCCCATAGGAGGGATACCCGTGTGGAAGGAATCGTCGTCGCCGTCATCGGTGGGCTCGTCGCGCTCACTGTCGGGTACTGGCAATTCGTCTACAAACCGAAGCGGCGAGCGGACGAGAAAACCGCGGGTGAGCGCGCGCTCGATGAGATCTTCGCGGAGACGCAGCGGCTACGGGAATTGCTCGAAGCCGAGCGGACCGCGCACCGCATCACGACGCAGCAGTACCTCGAGGCGTCGACTCGGCTCGCGTCTGTCGAGGCGCAGTTGGTCGCTGCTCGGCAGGACGTGCGAGAGAAGGACGAGATCATCGAGTCGCTGCGCTCCGAGAACCGAGATTTACGCATCATGCTGGGGGCCACATGAGCAATGAGGAAATTGTCGTCGCGGAGCTGCGGGCGGGCGAGGATGAGCACCGCAAGCGGTTGTCTGAGCGGTTCGCCTGGGTCGCGCTGATCGTGGCCATACTGGCGATCGGCTCGGCAGTGGTCGTGTTGTACGTGAGCGACTCAGCGCAGGACGACGCAGCCGAGAAGCAAGCCGCAGCGATCAGCGAAGCATTTGACGACCGTGACGCAGCATCGGCCGAGCGCGGCAAGCAACTAGAGGCGATCCTCGAACAGCAAGCCGCTTACGGTAAAAGCGTGACGGCGTCTGATCTCGCTGCCGCGATTGATGCGGTGGAGACGACCGACCCGGCGCTGCAATCCACGCTGAGCCTGCTGGCGGAGCAGGTCGCCGCGCTCGAAGCTGAGTCGCCGAAGACCGGCCCGAAGGGCGAGAAGGGAGATCCGGGGGAACCTGGAGATCCAGGCGAGCCGTACGCCGGCCCACCACCGGATGACGGGATCGACGGTGACGATGGGAGTCCTGGCCAAAGCGGATCTGACGGCGCAGATGGGCACTCACCGTCTGTGACGGCTGCCCTGGTGGACGGCAATCTCGTCATCACGATCGACGGCGTGCCCTACGACCTGGGCTCGGTTGTCGGCCCACCAGGACCTACCGGCGCGAGCGGGCCGACTGGCCCCACCGGCCCGGCTGGACCTACCGGTGAGACCGGCGCGAAGGGCGACCCCGGCATCACACCAGGCACATACTCGTGCGGCGACGGCCAGTACATGCAGGGCCTGACCGTCGCGGCCGACGGGAGCGCCACCGCACTATGCGCGGACCTACCCGCACCGCCCACTGAGCCAGAGATACCTACCGACCCCGGCGAGGGGCAGACGGGAGCCGAGTGATCACTATCGATGCAGGCGTAGACCAATCAATTCTGCACCCGATCGGGCCGCTACAGGATCCGCAAGTGCTCGTGACGAGCGACCTAGCAACCATCGACATTCCGTGCCGATCCGTGGCCGGCGGCGCCATCGTCGAGTTCCCGGCGACCCTCACTGAGGCGTGGCCGGAAACAACCGGTACCGCTGTTATGACCGCGATTCGCGACGGTGAGCGCGTCGAGGTCGGCTCCGAGGAAGTAACCGTCGTGCGGACGTCCGCGGATCGTGCGGCGCAGCGGCAAGCCGTGATCGATGCCGCCGAGGCCTGCGAGCAGTTCGCGGCATCAACCCCGACCCCGGAGCAGGCGATAGCAGCGTTGCCCGTGATCGCCGGATACGTCGGGTGGATAGCCCGCTACATGCTGGACCGCGACCTGATCTAGCCCCACCCACGCGCCAATCGGCCCCGCATCCTCACATCGAGGGTGCGGGGCCGATTTTGCGTTTCACCGAGGCCGGTACGCCGCCTCTTTCCGCTGGTCCGTATGCGGCGGCCGAGTCCACAGCGTTCCGCACCGCTCGCAGAGGTACGTCCGATGCCCCTCACCGCCCGCGCACGAGCACGGCAGCCACCCCACTAAAAGCCGAGTAGGGCTGGGCCCAGTCATTGCCGCAGTGGCACGTCGGCGGGGGCTGCTCGGTCACCATCATGAGGACAGAATGACACCGAGGGGCGACAGGAATAGTGGGCTACAAGCGCCCTACGGCGATGTTTAGCAGGATGAGTGCTGCGCCCGAATGCCAGGAGGACCAGCACGATCATCGTGATGATCCACGCCTGGAGCCAGGGGTCCCCGTCGCGGCCGGCCCGCTGGGCCTGGTAGCAACCGAAGATCGCCAAGATTAGACCCGGCAGCGCGAGGAATAGGGTCGCTATCACTACCAGCGCGACAGGTATCGGCGTGGGCGCTTCCGAGCGCGCGCGTCTGAGTGGCGGCCATTAGAACGCGTACTCCCAGCCGTGTTGGAGACCGAGCGGTTCGAAGACGAGATACCCCGACGCGGCCTTGGTGTCGAGTACGAATTTGACGTTCGCCGTCAGGCTCGGACCCACGCCGCTCGTCGGGAACGACTCGGAGTCTGACAGGCAGGAGTACGCCGCGAGGGTGTCGATGTTGTTCTCCACGACGCCGTCTGTCCCGATGATCTGGAAGTCGCTCCCACTGAAGTCCAGTGAGTCGCCAAAGGAGATGTCCTGCAGGTCTGGGCCGGTCACGAGCGTCATGCTGACCGCGAGGAACTGGCCGTTCTCGCTCGGCTCTGACCATTCGCCCGTGCATTGGTAGTTCGGCTCGATCGCCGTCACGGTGAAGGTGAGCGGGTACGGAGGTTCAGTGGGTGCGTCGGTCGCGAACACGATCCCCTCGTCGCCGACGTTCGTCTCAATGTGTCCGCGGGCGTTGTATTCCGGTTCGGCGGGAGCAGCGGGTTCTGTCTCGCCGACGTCGTCGCTGGGCGTGGTCGCCCATTCTGACGGCCAGTCTCCCTTGTCATCTCCGACGTTGTCATCTCCGACGTTGTCGGCCTCATCCGAGTAGGTCGCTTCGGGCAGCGCCCTATCGGACTCGCTGCTGCAGCCCGCGAGTACGAGGCCAGCGAGAAGCAGTGTTGCGATTCTCTTCATGGAGTTTTCCTTCTGAGGTATGGCCTGACGCGCAACCTATATGTTCGAGATAAACCTTGAACAGTGAAGTTCTGCGAGACCCGCACAATTACGGGTCTCGCTGAGCGCGGCCTCACCGGCCACGCAATGAGCGTGCGATGGAAACGCCGCGCACCCCAGCCACTTCTCGGCGTGAACCATCGACTGTTGACCACGTCAACATCGAGCGCATCAAGTGCCCCGCCGAGGACCGCGCGAGTTGGCCCCAAACCGCGCTACGTAAGGCCCAAACCGCGCCAGAGCGACGTCTAGAGCGGGTTCGAGTCCCGTTACTCACCCCAATAGCACGAGACACGGATTTCAACTGGCTGATCGGTTGCAATCCGTGTCTCGTTTCTGTTCACGACCCGCGAAACCTGCGAAGTACTGGTCCGTATAGCGGAGCATCCGCTCACGCTGATCACAGGCTTGGATGTGATGGTGGCGTGCTCGCCTTATCCCCGGTGTCCGGCGGCTTTCGCCTCCAGCAGCGATCGTTCCCGCTCGTTACTCGCCAGGGACGCTGCGACCGCGAACTCCCGCCGCGCTTCGTCGCGTCGTCCGAGACGTAACAGCAACTCGCCCCGTGTCGCGGGAAGCAGGTGGTAGCCGGCCAACGCCCCCGACGCCGCGAGCAGATCGATCTTGTGCAGAGCGGCCGCAGGACCACTCGCCATCGCGAGCGCAGCGGCGTAGTTCAGTTCAACGACGGGTGACGGCGCTACGCTGCCGAGAGCTTCGTACAGCAGCACGATCCGGTGCCAATCCGTGTCGTCCACGGACGCCGCGACAGCGTGACATTCGGCGATCGCGGCCTGCAGACCGTACGGACTCCGTCCTGCACGCAACGCATCCGCGCGGGCCAGCGCTCTGCGGCCTGCGGTGATGCGCCCACGATCCCATCGCCGACGGTCCTGATCGGCGAGCAGTACCGGATCGCCGTTGGCATCGACTCGCGCTGGAAACCGCGCCGCCGTGAGTTCCATCAGCGCGAGAAGGCTCAGAGCATCGCGTTCGGACGGCATCAGCGCCGCAAGGACGCGGGCTAACCGGATCGCCTCCAAGCTAAGCTCCGGACGCATCCAATCCGGGCCAGTGCTAGCGGCGTGGCCCTCGTTGAAGATCAGGTAAAGCACACCGAGCACGGCACCCAGCCGTTGCGGCTGCTCTTCGCGCGGCGGAGGCTCGAACGGGACTTTCGCCGCCGCCAGCGTTCTCTTCGCACGGACGATCCGTTGCTGCACTGTGGCGACGGGAACCATGAAAGCGCGCGCGATCTGCTCGGTGGACAGTCCAGCGATCACCCGCAACGTCAGCGCCACCTGCGCCTCCCGGGCGAGCACCGGATGACAGGCGATGAAGATCAATCGCAAAACGTCATCGTCGATGTCATCGGGATCCCAGGGGTCCCCGTCATCGACCTGCTGGTCGAGGTCGTCGGCGATCGCCGCCATCCGGACGCCGAGTCGCTCTTGACGTCGCCAGCCGTCGATGGCCCGGCGCTTGGCGACAGAAGTCAACCAGGCGGCCGGATTGCGTGGCACGCCGACCTTCGGCCAGCTGCGCAGCGCTGCCACGAGCGCCTCTTGCGCGAGATCCTCGGCGGTCGGGAAGTCACCGAGCATGCGCGTGAGCGTGGCGACGATCCTGGCCGACTCCATCCGCCACACAGCAGCGAGGGTGCGCTCGACCTGATCTGCCGAGCGCTCCCCCGCATTCGCTGATGAATCCGCCATCTCACTGCTGAGCGCGCTGCTCCTGCTCCTTGCGCCAGCCCTTCTCCTTCTCCACCCATTCATTGGCGGCCGGGAAATCCTCGTCCCCATGTACGCGACGAACCTCGAGTTTCGAACCCGGACCGAGCGGGCACCGCTTGGCCCATTCGATCGCTTCTTCCCGAGATGCCGTCTCGATGATCCAGAAGCCGTTGAACAGTTCTTTCGTCTCGCCGTACGGCCCATCAGTGACGAGCGGCGGCTCCGCCGAAAAGTCCACGACGACGCCCTCGGTCGGCTCGGACAATCCCTCGCCGCCGAGCATCACTCCGGCCTTCATCAGTGATTCGTTGTACTTTCCCATCGCTTCGAGGATCTCCTCGAACGGCTGCTCTTTCGAAGCGGCGATGGCCTCGTCAGTATCACGCATGATCAACATGTATTTCATGGTTCCGTCTCCCTGTTCCCGGGTCGTGTATCGACCCTCTCACCGAATACGTCGAACAAGAAGTCTCCGGATCGACACGCACACTGAGAATTTTCCGGCAGCGCAAGTGGGACGGTTCGATAAGTCGACGTAGTCGAAGTCCCGCCGGTCAGGGCCGTAATGGGGTGAGGTGTTCATGTGAGGTCGCCGCGCTGGCCAGATGTGGCAGCGAGTTCGCGCACACTGCCCCCGACGAAAGCTCCGATCATTGATCTACCCTGCGCCATGTCTTGCCTCCACGGTTCCTATCTCGGTATCGATACACCGCTGGCCCCAGATGTCACAAACATCATCACCGCCTGGACATCGCCGTCCACGGCCGAATATTCAGTGTGATCAGGTATTCAGCGTGATCAGGCGCTTGGTGGCGCGCGTCTGAGCGACGTAGAGATCCCGCAGGCCAGCCTCATTCGCACTCTGAATCCCGGCCGGGTCGATGATGATTGCTGTGTCGAACTCAAGGCCCCGAGCTTCGGAGGCCGCAACCAGGACCGCACTCGGCTCACGCACGGCATCAGCCAGTTCGGGTGCAGCGTCGTCCGCCGCGATGACGCCGATCAGCTCATCGGGGTATTGCCCCATCAACTCGCCGATCAGATCGCGAATCGCCGCGGTTGGCGTCGTCGTCGTGACTGCACGCGGAGGTTCACCGTGGCGAAGTGAGCGCGAGACCTGTTGCTCAGGGGCGATCTGAGCGAGCAGTGGACGGGTTGATTCCAGAATCTCCGCCGTGGTGCGGTAATTGATCGTGAGCGTGTGGTGCTCGAATCGCTCAGCCACAAAGGGGCCCAGCGCATCGAACCAGCTGCCGATGGTCGTCGCGGGTCCCGCTTGCGCGAGATCGCCCACCACCGTCATTGACCGCGATGGGCATCGGCGCATCAGCGCGCGCCATTGCATCTGTGTGAGTTGCTGCGCCTCATCGACAACGACGTGGCCGTACGTCGCCGTCGGCGGCCCATCGATCAATGCGCGAGCTTCGTCGATCAGTGCCAGATCCGCATCGCTCCATCCGCCGCCCGCACTGTCGTCAGGCTGCGTCGGTGCGGCTGGTGAACTCTCCGGGGGTACGTCGGCCAGGAACTCACGAACGACGTCCTCGGCGGACAAACGTGGCCAGACGCGTTCGATGGCGCGATCAATTCCTCGGTCCTCGAGCAGATCCTCTCGTACCTGGTCCCAGTCAATGTCCACGCCAGTTGCCGTACCGTCCGTGGGGCCGATTCGATCGATGTCCTTGGCAACCGCGCGATCGAGATCGATTCCGAGCATTGCCTCGATCTCTTCGTCGTACTCAGCGAGTTCGTTCTCGGTACGACGTTCGAGCTCGTTCACGAGTTCACTGACGACATACTCGGCGAATAGCTCTCGGGCGCGGTTATGCCCGACGCTTCCCTGTTTCGCCGTCTGCCTGGCCGCGTCGACGACGTTCGCATCGAGCGTGACCGTGTCCTGAGTGGTTCGCAGGGTCAACGGCACGCCGTGCGGCTGACGTGACTGCACCCAGTTCGCCAGATCGTCCGCGCGCTCAAGCTGCCCCTTCCAGCGCGCGATGGCCGGCGATTCAGTCTGCGTCACCCGCACGCCGGCGAGTCCGGACATCGTGGTCATCTGCACGTCGTTCTCACCAAGAGATGGCAGGACATCCGAGATATAGGTGAGGAATCGCTCATTGGGTCCAAAGACCAGGACCCCTCGTTGGGCTGTTGCCTCGAATGCGTACAGCACGTATGCGGCGCGGTGCAGCGCCACGATGGTCTTACCGGTTCCCGGGCCGCCATCGACCACCATCACGCCGCGATGCGCTGAGCGGATGATCTCGTCCTGCTCAGCCTGCAGAGTCGCGGCGGCCTGGCGCATCCGGCCAGTCCGCGCGCCACTCAGCACGGCTACCAGCGGACCGTCGCCCACGATGTCGTCGGCTCCAGGCTCGCTCCCATCCAGGATCTCGTCGCTGACATCGGTGACGACACGCCCGTCGGTGCGAAGGTGGCGTCGGCGACGTACGCCGACCGGCGTGGCCAACGTGGCCGCGTAGAACGGTCGCGCTGCCTCGGCGCGCCAATCAACCAGCAGGATTTCGCCCTCCTCGGTACGTATACCGATTCGGCCGATATGCAATCGCTGGTTGTCCTTGATGCCATCTATACGTCCAAAGCACAACGAACTCTCGGCTGCCCGGAGCTGGCTGATGGCGTGCCCGAGCCGGGAGACGTCGAGATCGCGCATGTGAAGTTCTTCAGCACCCGTCACGCGCCTGGTCAAAGCCTGCTGCCTGGCGATGGACTTTTGATCCAGGTCCGCGTCTAACCGCAGATACATTTCGTCGACCGCATGCTGTTCCTGCGCGATCTGCTTGGCCTTGCCTGACTGATGACCCGCTGTACCCACACGATCCGCCTTCCGTCAGGCACCCACTATCCGGATCCCATACCTAGATAGCAAATTTGACAATTCGTTCAGCAGCTGTCTCCTCCGACAGACATCGCTCAACCGCAGATGCGTACCTAACGTACTGGTGGTCCCGAAACAGTCCTGCCCATGATGGCGTTCACGCAGTCCTACTTCACGGTGAGGTCGATACGGCGAACAACTGGTCTAGGTGATGATCGATGGCGGCGAAGACAGCGCGCGGCTGCACGACATTGAGTTCGATCAGCGAGGCAAAGCCGCTGAGCCCCATGATGAGGTCTGTCTCGACGACCGGATCTCGAGTCGAATCGATATATCCGTGACTCATTGCCTCGCGGATCACGCGCTCGACCATCGAGCGACCCTCCCGCAAGCCGGCTCCGACCTGTTCTCGCAATTGCGGGTCATGCAGCGCTTCGAGGACATAAGCCGCGTTCATCCGACTGGTAACCCGCGAGTCGGGTTGCAGTGGCAGCAGTTCGATTACGGCGATCCGCAGCACCTCTCGGGGGTGCGGCGGCTGATCGAGCGAGGCTAGAGATTGCGACACGCGCCGAGACGTCTGGTCCGCGGCATACTCCATCGCAAACGTCAGCATTTGCGCCCGCGAGGAAAAGTAATGCTGCAACTGCCCCAGCGAGACCCCGGATTCCCGCGCCACTTCGCGCATGGTCACCTTGGACGCACCCCGCGCCTCCACGACCCGCCACAGCGCGTGCGCGATCGCCTCGCGTCGCTCGCGATGGTCAACCTGCTTCGGCATACCCAACTCCCCTTTTCCAATACACGTGACATAATACAGACGACTTGATTCTCTGATCGGATGGAGTTGCAATGAACGGCCGCGAGCCCCCGTCCGTCTTCTACAACTCTTGCGCATTCGAATTCGACAGCGAATTTCTGATCTCGGTGATGGCCGATATGCAGATCCGCCGGGGAATCGAGCGCGGAGAGTTTGACAATCTTCCCGGCAGCGGCGAGCCGCTAAACCTGCCCGAGCAGCACGATCCCGACTGGTGGTTCAAGAGCCTGCTGAAGCGTGAAGGGCTCGCCCTGATGCCGCTGTCGATCCTGGTACGGAAGGAAGACGCGAAACTCGACGATGTACTGGACAAACTCTCCAGCAAGACCGACGTACGCCGTGAGATCGAGGCGTTCAATGATTTGGTGATCCGCGCGCGGTACTACCCGGCAGAGGGGCCACCGATGATCACACAACCACGCGACGTGGAGGAAACGGTCTCATCCTGGGCGGGCCGCAGGGCGGCACGACTGGCGGAGAATCGCCGGAAAGCCACCGAAGCGCTAGCGCAAGCCGCTGCGGAGCGCCGTCCCAGCGGCAGACGCCTGTTCCGCAGGCGGCGCCGCGTTGTATAGCCGCCTCGCGTAGGAACGATGTCGCGGTCGACGGGAGAGCCGGCGTATGACAGCAGTGAGTCGCCAGCACGCTGATGTCACTGCGGCGCGCTAGGCTGGGCGAGCATCGACGCACCGGCCCGATCGCTATGGAGGACGCCATGCCGACCAACGCCCGCGGGGCCGCACGACGCCGCCCAACGGGATCGGTCGCATCCAGCACTACAACCGGGCTGGTCGCCGCATGATCGAATTCCGGGCAGTGAGCAAGCAATTCGGTAACGGCGCACCCGCCGTCTCGGACTTCGATCTCACCCTTCCGGCGCACAAAACCACCGTATTCGTCGGGTCCTCGGGCTGCGGGAAGACCACACTGCTGCGGATGGTCAACCGCATGGTCGATCCGACGTCCGGCTCCGTACTTATCGACTCGGAGGATGTCGCGCAGCAGCCGGCGGTCGCATTACGTCGCCGGATCGGCTACGTCATGCAGAACACCGGCCTGATGCCGCACTTCTGCGTTGCCGACAACATCTCGACTGTCTTGCGCCTCATAGGAGAGACCCGCCGCGCTGCTCGCACCCGCGCGCTGGAACTCATGGATCGCGTCGGACTCGACCCGAGCCTCGCCGACCGCTACCCCAGCCAACTATCTGGTGGCCAGCAACAGCGCGTCGGCGTGGCTCGCGGCCTCGCTGCCGACCCCAACATCCTGCTGATGGATGAGCCGTTCGGCGCCGTGGACCCGATCGTCCGAGGCGAACTGCAGCAGGAACTCATCCGGATTCAGCAGGATCTGGGGAAGACCATTTTGTTCGTCACCCACGACATCGACGAGGCGTTCCTGCTTGGTGACCAGGTCGCGATTCTCGACGTTGGTGGCCGTAAACGCCAGGTCGGCTCGCCAAGCGAGATCATCGAGAATCCCGCCGACGACTTCGTCGCAGCATTCATCGGAACCGATCGCGGTAAGCGCGCGCTGCGCGTCAAGCACACACCCCGCGGCCCGGTCCTCGTCGACCCGGAAGGACGCACCCAGGGCGTCCTTGTCGAGGGCGAGGACTGATCATGGATTGGACGCTGGACAATCTCGACCTGATCGGCTCGCTGACGATCGATCACCTCCGGCAAAGCATCATCGCCATTCTGGCGGGTCTATTGCTATCGCTTCCGTTGGGCTGGGCGGCGTGGCGCTACCGGCGGCTACGCACGATACTGCTCACCGCGACCGGCCTGCTGTACACGATCCCGTCGCTGGCGCTGTTGTTGATCCTGCCAATCGTCGCCGGATTCCCCGCCACGAGCGAGGTCAACTTAATTATCGCGCTCACTTTGTACGCGCTCGCGATTATGGTTCGAGCTGTTGCCGACGGCTTGGATTCGGTGAAGTCATCGACCCGACAGTCCGCTGTCGCCTTGGGTTACAGCGAATCACGACGATTCTGGGCCGTCGACCTTCCACTTGCCGGTCCGGTCATTCTCGCGGGCCTACGAGTCACTGCGGTGAGCACCATCTCATTAGCCACAGTCGGCATCCTCGTCGGCGTGACCAACCTCGGTTACCTGTTCACGAACGGCTTACAGCGTCGGATCATCCCTGAGGTACTGACTGGGATCGTCGCGGTGGCGGTGATCGCGCTGCTCATCGACCTACTGCTTATCCTCGCGGGACGCCTGGTGATGCCGTGGACGCGGCAACCGCGCAATTCGCCCAAGCCGGTGACCGCATGAGTCTGATATCCGACGCCTTCGGTTGGATCTTCGCCGGTGAACAATGGCGCGGGGACGACGCACTGCACCTGTTGCTGCTGGAACACCTCTACCTCACGGCTCTGGCCGTCCTGATCGCCGCGGTGATTGCGATCCCCGCCGGGTGGGCCATCGGGCACACCGGGCGTGGGCGCGAGTTCGCCGTGTTGTTGTCCGGCGCGGCCCGCGCACTGCCGTCGTTCGGTTTGCTCATTCTGCTCGTGTTGGTCTTCGGCGTACTGCACAAGCCTGAAGCCGCGATCGTCACGTTCGTCATCCTGGCGATTCCGTCGCTGCTCGCCGGCGCCTACACCGGCATCGAATCGATCGACCGCTCCATCATCGACGCCGCTCGCGCCGTGGGTATGTCGCCACGACAAGTTCTGTGGCGCGTGGAAGTACGGCTCGGGCTGCCGTTATTGATCGGCGGAGTACGCTCAGCTGTCCTGCAGGTCGTCGCGACCGTCACTATCGCCGCATACGTCAACCTCGGCGGTCTCGGCTTACCCATCATCACGGGGCTTTCGCTGCGCCGATACGACATGGTGCTGGGCGGTTCGCTGCTCGTCGCAGCGCTCGCGCTCATCCTCGACTTGCTGTTCGGCGTGGCACAACGCGCCGCCGTTCCCCGTGGCATGCGGGAACTGACACACACTGACCGTCGCCGCACCGCGGCCTCCACCTGATATCCGCAATCGAGAGGACCTCATGTTCATCGCACGCACTCGCCGCCTGGGCGTCACCCTGGGCGCAGTCACACTTCTCGCCCTCGCTGCCTGCTCCTCCAGCGATCCGCTCGACGATTCGGACTCCGGCGACACCAACTCCGGCGACGCTATCGTGATCGGCTCGCAGGCGTACTACTCGAACGAGATCATCGCGGAGATCTACGCGCAGGCGCTGGAGAATGACGGGCAGGACGTCGAACGCCAGTTCAACATCGGACAGCGTGACGCTTACATGCCTGACGTGGAAAGCGGCGCGATCACGCTGTTTCCGGAGTACACCGGGAACTTGCTGCAATTCTTTGACGAAGGCACGACCGCGCGATCGACCGACGACGTGTACGCGGCGCTGCAGGACGCGCTGCCCGACGGACTCACCCTGCTCGATCAAGCCTCCGCGACCGACCAGGACTCGTACACCGTTACGCAAGAGTTCGCGGACGAGTATGACCTGTCCTCGATCGCCGACCTCGCGGACGTCTCCGAGCCACTCACGCTCGGCGGACCGCCAGAACTCGCTGAGCGACCATATGGACCTAACGGTCTGAGCGACACGTATGGAATCGACGTGTCGTTCTCGGGAACCGGCGACACCACGGTCGAGGATTTGCTGGCAGGAACCGTGAACGTGGCGAACGTATATACCTCGGACCCCCGCATCCAAACCGACAACCTCGTCGTCCTCGAGGACCCTGAGTCGCTGTTCCTGGCCTCGCATGTCGTTCCGGTAGTCGATGCCGACGTGGCCGACGACATCGCCGACACGATCAACGCGGTCAGCGCGAAACTCACGCCCGAGGGGCTCGTCGACATCAACGTGCAGAGCACGCAGGACGAGAAATCGCCTGAAGACATCGCCTCGGACTGGTTGGAGGAGAACGGGCTGAGCTGACACACAACCCGTTATCCAGCGCCATCACGGCACTAGTGAGCGCACCTCATCGACTTTGCGCCGATCTCGACGTCGCGTGCCGGTAGCGCCCCGACACCGTCAAGATGTCCGCGTCGCGTACGCGGCGCCCCGAAAGGACCGGTCTTGTCTGATCCACTGGTTTATCTCGATTACAACGCCACCACGCCGGTCGCCCGCGAGGTCGCCGATGCCATGTGGCCCTATCTCACCGAGTGGTTCGGTAATCCCTCCTCCGCCACGCCTCAGGGCGTACGCGCCAGGCGGGGCGTGGATATCGCTCGCCAACAAGTCGCTGCGCTCATCGGTGCTGACCCCGACGAGATCATCTTCACCTCCGGCGGCACTGAATCAAACAACCTCGCGATCCGCGGTACAGCGGCACTAACGGCGACGAAGTCCATACTCACCTCGGCAATCGAGCATCCGGCCACGCAAGCACCCGTCGCCCACCTCCGCGCCGAGCACGGGTGGGCGGCACACGCAGTACCTGTGGACGGCGACGCGCGGATCAGTGCGGACGATCTCCCGTCGCGACCGCTCGGCCTCGGCACAGTGATCCTCGCCCACAACGAAGTGGGCACCATCCAGCCGATTGCCGAACTGGCTGCCGCGGTCCATACCGCCGGCGGCGTCATGCACACCGATGCGGCGCAGGCGGTGGGCAAGGTCCCGGTGGACGTCGGCACGCTCGGGGTCGATCTGCTCAGCATCGCCGGCCATAAGCTCTATGCACCGAAGGGCGTCGGAGCGCTGTACATACGACGGGGCACCGCACTCGCTCCGGTGCTGCGCGGCGCCGGGCAGGAGAACGGTATCCGTCCGGGCACCGAGAACGTCGCCAGCATTGTCGGGCTCGGTGCGGCCGCCGAACTCGCCGCCGACATGCTCGGTTCCGAGCTCACTCGGCAATCCGAGTTGCGCGAGCGACTATGGACTCAACTCGCAAACCAGATCGCGAGCCTCGTGCGCGTCAGCCCGCGCGATGATTCATTGCCCAACACGCTCATGGTTGCGGTACCGAATCGGATCGGCGCCGAGATCCTTGAAGCGGTGCAGGACGTCGCGGCGTCCACCGGCAGCGCGTGTCACGCCGGCGTACACACGCCGTCCGAGGCACTCATCGCGATGGGCCTGAGCGCGGACGTGGCGCTGGGTGCACTGCGGCTATCTCTCGGTCGAGCGACGACGGACGCCGACATTATGACTGCTGCTGCAGCGATCGCGGCGGCCGCGCACTGATCACGGACCGCGGCGGCGCGCGCACCGCGTGGCTGCCGCGGCCGGATCAGCTGAGCGAGCCGCCCATGTCGACCAAATGCGCCTCTACCCGCGCCAGGTCGGTTTCGCTGGGTACATCGTTGAGCACCTTGCTCATCAATACCCGCGCGTCGGTGCTGGACACTTCGCCGCCCTCGCCGGCTTCAGCCAATAGCGCGTGTGCCACCTCAGCTACTTCATCGTCGGTAATGCGTCGTCGTAACAACGCCAACACCGGTACATAGTCGGTAGTCGGGACCCCCTGTGGATACCCGACGCGCAACCAGGCCAGGATGCGTTCCACGATGTGGGGCTGATCCTCGATCACCTGGTCGGTCTGCGCCGCCCCGTCGGCGCCGGCATACTCCTCTGCCCCCGAGTCAAGCGCAGCATCCTCAGTAACCACGCTGTCGACCGCCACCGAGCCGTCGCGGGTAGCGTCTTCAGTAACCGCACTGTCGACCGCCGCAGAGCCGTCGTGGGCAGCGTCTTCAGTAACCCCCTCGTTGATCGCAGTTCCCTGTGCAGCCTCAGCGGCTAACCGCCGCACGCCCCCATCCAGCGGCCACCCGGAGGCGGCAAGCCGCGCGGCAACCTGACGCACGTCCTCCTCAGCCGGCGGTTCGGACGTCACCTGCTCGATCACGTGCCGAATGTCCTCGAGAACGATCGGCGGCGGCTCCGATGCCAACTGCTCAGTGATCGTGACGTAGTCCTCCTCGGACAAGGTGCGTCGCAGCAGAGCGAGTAGCGCGAAACGGTCCTTCTGTGGGACCCCCTCGGGGTACCCGGCCCGCAGCCACCGTAGGACGGATCCAATAATGCCCTCAGC
Organism: Cumulibacter soli; assembly: GCF_004382795.1. Lineage (NCBI taxonomy): Bacteria > Bacillati > Actinomycetota > Actinomycetes > Geodermatophilales > Geodermatophilaceae > Cumulibacter > Cumulibacter soli. The sequence continues at coordinate 357,015 of NZ_SMSG01000006.1, forward strand.
CATGTCAGCCTCCGAACAGCGAGATGCCGAAGTAGTGCCCGAGCGTATGGCGCGTCACGAACAGCACGCCTACCACGACCGCGGCGACAACCAGCACATACAGCAGGTAGGCGACCGCAGTAGCGGTGGGGTTCGGCCTCGGTGTCGCAGGCGCACCGTCATCCGTCTGGGTGTCACCCCGCCCTATCGCATGCATCCGCATCCCGAGCGCGAAGAGCATCGGGAGGCCGGCACCGAAGATAAGGCCGATCCCCAACACGCGAAGCGCCGACATACCCATTTCGGCGACGTTGATGTCCATCGTGATTCCCCCTGAGTATTACTTCGACGCTACGCGGACCCCGCGAGCCTGGTCTGTTGTCGCATCGGCGGCTTGAGGGACGACCTTGCCGTCCCATGCGGCGTTGACGTTGGACGAGTCCACCTTCTGGCGACGGCTTCGTAGGTACATGTAGACCGATGCGCTGACCAGGATGACGAAAACGACGACTGCCCCTGGTAGCCCACCGATGATGTCCTCGAGGAAGAAGCACAGCGCGCCGACGATACCGGCGGCGGGCATCGTGACCAGCCATGCCGAGGCCATCCGTCCAGCCACACCCCAACGCACCTTTGCCCCAGGTTTGCCGACCCCGGAGCCGAGAATGGACCCGGTTGCGACGTGGGTGGTCGACAGCGCCATTCCCATCGTCGAGGAGGTCAAGATGATCGCTGCGGACGACGCTTCGGCCGCCATCCCTTGTGGCGAGTCGATCTCGACGAGGCCCTTGCCGAGGGTGCGGATAATCCGCCACCCGCCGAGGTAGGTTCCCAGGGCGATCGCGACACCGCAGACGAAGATGATCCACACCGGCAGACCATCCTGTTCGATACTGGCGGTGGTGAGCGAACCGTGCGCGATCATCGCGAGTGCGATGACGCCCATCGTCTTCTGCGCATCGCCCGTGCCGTGCGCAAGGGACACCAACGACGCGGTGCCTATCTGTCCCCAGCGAAATCCCGCTTCCCGACGCTCCTGCGCAACCCGCCTGGTGAGCGCATAGACGAAGTAGGTGCCGACCGCCGCAATCACACAGGCGATAACCGGCGACAGAAATGCGGGCACGACGACCTTCGCGAGGATCCCGCCCCAGTTGACGCCGACCGCGCCAATACCGGCCAGCCCCGCACCGATCAAGCCACCGAACAGCGCATGGGAGGAACTGCTCGGCAGTCCTAGCAGCCACGTCACCAGATTCCACAGGATGCCACCGACGAGGCCCGCGAAAATGATCATCATCGCGGCTTGCGCATCCAAACCAGTGACCAGGTCCCCGGTATCCGTTTGGATGTTCAGCACGTCCCTGGTGATCGTCGCGGCGACCTCCACAGACAGGAACGCACCGACCAGATTGAGAATTGCGGAGATCGTGACAGCGACCTTGGGCGCTAGCGCTCCGGTCGCGATCGAGGTCGCCATCGCGTTTCCAGTGTCGTGGAAACCATTCGTGAAATCGAAACCTATTGCGGTGACGATCACCAGAATAAGTATCAGCAACTCGCCTGACATACCTTGATAGAACACCCCACGGCCCGCTATGAGAACCGGTTCGAGGGTGATTTAGGTCCGCTCTACACATGCTCAGTTTCTCGAGTTTGGCTTGACAGCTCTGCGTACCTAATACACGGCGGCGTCAGCGCGCGGGTCCGGCGTCACCAGTGCCGTTCTGCAGGCGCTCGGCGATAGCGACGCCATCGAGCATGTTCTGTAGCACCCGCAAGGTGGTTGCTAGGTCCGCGTCACTCAGATCACCGGGCACTTGTCCAAGCAGGCCACGCTCGTGTTCGACGACCTCGCCGATAGCACGTCGGCCCTCGCTAGTGATCCGCACCAGCGATGAGCGCCGATGACGAGGGTTCTCCACTAGTTCGACAAACCCCAACGCGCGCGCATCGTGCACCATGCGTTGCACGAATTGCCGGCTGATCTCCTGCGTGGCAGCAATCGTCGGCACGCTGACTTCGCCGTCACGCATCAGGTGCTCCAGCACTGCCCGCACTCCCATCGACATACCCATGATTGGCTGTGCGTTAGTCACCAGCCGCGACACTCTGCGGTACAGCGGCCCCAACACGCGGTAGACCTCCGCGAGACGGACAGCAAGAGTATCGGGATCCAATGGCTCGTTCATTCCAGAATTATGGCACCTTGGTTGCCATTAGGCCCAGAAGTATGACACCTTAGTTGTCATGTTGAGTCATCGCGACGTATCCCTGACCGACCATTCAGCCCATCTCGTCGACGTCGATGGCGGCCCACGGACGCCGCTGCTCCTTCTACACGGAGGCGCGGTCGATCACCGAATGTGGCAACCACAGCTAAGCGCGTTCTCGGACCGACGCGTGATCGCGCCCGATGCCCGCGGTCACGGTTCGACCGCGGACGCATCGGGTCCATATCGACTCGTCGACGATGTGGCACGTCTGCTCGACGCTCTCGAAATCGCCCAGGTGGTCATCGCCGGTGTCTCTATGGGCGGCGGCACCGCCGTCGATGTGGCACTCGAGTACCCCGAACGCTGCACTGGACTCATCGTCACCGGAACCGGAACCAGCGAGCCCGATTTCGTCGATCCATGGGCGCTAGACGCCTTCGAAACATGGAATCTGGCCGCCACCGAAGGCAATGCGCAACTATGGATCGATACGTTCATGCGGTTCACGTACGGGCCACATCGCACCCGCGCCGACCTAGACCGAGATGTAGTCGCGCACATCGAAATGATGGCGCAGCAGACGATTAGCGAACACGTAACACTGGACGACAACGGAGTTCCAACACCACCGATACCGCCCACCCCGGTCACCAACACGTGGGCGCGAGTTCGCCACATCATCGTCCCAACGCTCGCGCTCAACGGCGCGGACGACGGACCCGACCACTTAAGCAATGCCCGCCGGCTCGCACAAAACGCACCACAGGGTCAATACGTCGAGATCGCCGGAGCCGCGCATTACCCCAACCTCGAGCGCCCCGCCGAATACAACGAACTAGTGCGCCACTTCCTAGACACGAACGGGATCTGAGACCGCGCGTAGCGCGGCAATCGCGGCCTTCCGTCCAGCACGGGTGGCACCAATCGTCGAGGCCGAAGCGCCGTACCCGACGAGGAACAGCCCGGGTGCACGTTGCACGCTCACACCATCCAGGGCCATTCGGACACCGCCACCGGGTTCGCGGATCCGCAGTGGAGCGAGGTGGTTAAGTGACGCCCGAAATCCGGTCGCCCATAGGATCGTGTCAATAGGTGTTCGCCACGGATGCTCACCGTTGGACATCGACGCATCGAGGGGACTTCCCGGAAGCTGACGGATTCGCGACAGTCCACCCTCGGCGAGGGTCCGGTCGGCGAGCAGCCCCTGCCCCGGCGCACCACGACCGTCCGGTCCGGGACCGTCGAGGATCACCGCGTCATCGAGTATCCGACTCAGTCCGCCGCGGCTGATCAGCACTCCAGAGGCGAGGCCTTCGCGGTACTGCTCGGTCAGTGGTACACCAGTCACGGACGCGACCGACGTCGGCGGTAAGCCATTGCGTGTCCGCTCGGCCACCATGGCTTCGACGTCAATCCCCCAGTCCGGTCCGGAGATCGGACTGGTCCAGCCGGGCGTACGGCGGGTACTCCAGACCGTGCGCACTCCGGCCGCGTCGAGTTGCAGCAGGAACTGCAGCGCCGACGTACCGCCGCCCACAACAAGCACATTCTGGTCGGCAAAGTCTTCAGGCGCGGTGAACCCGCGCGTGTGCAGGTAGCGCCCCCGGAAGTCAGCGATACCCGGATAATAGGGAACGTACGGCGAGTCCCACGTTCCGGCAGCACTGATTACCGTACGTGCCCGCCATTGCCGTCCGTCCTCGGCTTTGATCCCGAAGACATCTCCTTCTCGCCGCACACAGGACACCGCGACCGGTCGAACCACCGGTAGTGCAAGTTCAGCTTCGTACCGTCCGTAATAGCGCGCGACGACCCGGCTGGCGGGCTCGTCAGGGTCTGGCGTACCCAGCGACATGCCAGGGAGATCGTGGATTCCGTGCGCTCGATCGAAAGTGAGCGAGTCCCAGCGATGTCGCCAGGCACCGCCCGGCCCGTCATTGGCATCGAGGATGACGAAGTCACGCCAGGGCCGCACCCCCTTGCGGACCAAATGCCCGGCCGCGCTCAAGCCTGCTTGACCGGCCCCGATGACGATGACGTCGTGTACGCCATCACCTGTGTCTTTGGCCTGCCCCATAACGACCCAACCCCTGCGGGGCGTCGGCTATTCCCGTTACTGCAGTAGTCGCTGTACGGCGTCCGCAAGCGTCGCGGTGTCGATCTTGCGTGAGCGCACCGCAACCGCGTGCACCAACGCTCCTTCCAGCAGGTCGGCTACCGCGCGAGCAGCCCGTTCGGGTGCCGGGTGCTCCAACTCACGGAGCATCCCCTCGAGCATGCCGAGCAACCGGAAGTGCCCACTTTCCATCGCACCCCGAGCAGTCTCATCGAGCAGCAACGCGAACCGGGCTCGGGTAGCGCGAACCCGGCGTGGTGTCGTCATCGAGTGCACTCGGTCCGCCAAGTACGTTGCGATGGTCACTACGGAGGACACATCGATCGAGGGGCCAGCCTTCAGCGCAGCCGTATCAAGTTCCTCGATGCGCTCGACGATCGCACCCAACAGCGCCTCGCGATTGCGATAGCAGTTGGACGTGCTCCCGGCGGGCAAGGCGGCCTCGGCATCCACCGCTCGATGCGTCAGTCCGCGTACCCCATCGCGGCTCACTACGGTGACGGCAGCGTCAGCGATGATTTCTGGTCTGGTCGGCATATCCATAACACTACAGATGTTGTAATACTACATTTGTAGTGTTAGGTTGAGCGCATGGCTACGATCACGATCGTCGGCGGCGGGGTCGCTGGGCTCGCTCTCGCCGCGACGCTCTCTCCCGAAGCGCACACCGTCACGCTTGTCGAGCGAAACCCCGGATATAGCAGGGTTCCGACCGCCTTCGGTATCTGGCCCTTCGCCCTCGATGCGCTGGATCGGATCGGGCTCGCCGACGAACTGCGAGCGGACGGGTTGATGCTGACCAACGGTGTGATCACCGCCGATGCGGCCGGTCACCCAGTAACCATGACCCGCCGCGAAGCGGACACGTGGCTCATCACCCGCCCCGCGCTCTTGGAATTGCTCGATCACGCAGTACCTGATTCCGTGGCTCGCGAGAACCGACAGGTCGACGACCCAGCCGAACTGCGCGCTGACCTTGTCATCGCAGCAGACGGTGCGCGCAGCGTCGTCCGCTCACGAGTATGGGGCGATGCGCCACGCGACACCGGCGTAGTGGCGATCCGCGGCATTCTTACGACGGCGCCAGCTATGCCGCCAGATCAGATGCGTGAGTTCTGGGGCGGCGGAAAACTCTTCGGAGTTGGCCCTAATCGCCTACCCGACGGCGTGGGCACCAACTGGTACGCCTCGACCCGACGCGGCGAGGAATCTCCCACTGATGCCCTGCGCTGGGCCCGCGCGGCCTACGCCGACTTCCCCGATCTCGTTAGCACGACACTTGATGCCGCCGACCCCGATACGACTGTCGTCAACGCCATCCTGGAGTCGCGCCGTCCACGCTCGGTGGTTCGCGGACGCTATGTCCTGATCGGCGATGCCGCACATGCGATGTCGCCGAACCTCGGCCGCGGGGCCTGCGAAGCCCTCGTCGACGCGATCGTGCTCGGCGAGGCACTGAACGAACACGGGATGGCCGGCGTCCGCGAGTACGAGCAAAAACGGCGGCGCGCTGGGCAACGAACCCGTGCTGCGGCGAGCATGGCGCGACGGGTGGCGCTGTCGCGACGTGCGTCACGCGTACTGGTGCGGCTGGGGCCGAATTGAGCCTAGGCTGGGTCCATGCCCGCCATCACCGCCGTTCGAGCAGACCTGACCGAATCGACGCTGGATGCCATCGTGAACGCGGCAAACTCACAGTTACTGGGTGGCGGCGGAGTGGACGGCGCGATCCACCGCGCTGCGGGGCCCGAGTTTCTCGAGCACTGTCGGGAACTGAAAACGCACTATCCGGACGGATTCCCCGTGGGTGCGGCGGCCGCGCTACCCGGTTGCCAACTGAGTGCGCGCTGGGTGATCCAGACCGTTGGGCCCAATTGGCATGCGGGACAGCGCGATCCTGCGGATCTGGCCGCTTGTTTCACCAATGCGCTCACCGAGGCCGTACGAGTCGGCGCGCGAAGCATCGCGTTCCCGGCTATTAGCGCTGGCGTCTATGGCTGGGATCCCCGGCGGGTCGCCCGCATCGCCGTTTCCGCCGTCAATAGCGCCTCGGCGCTCGCGTCGCTGGATCGAGTGCAGTTCGTTCTGTTCTCGGACGAGCTACTGGCGCTTTTTCGCGCTGCGCTCGACACCTAGTCGCCTCAGCGTGCAACGTATCTGGCGTACAACTCGTTGAGCGCATCGTCGGGATCCTCGGCGATGCCGCCATGGGTTCCGGAGGTCCGCACCATCGTGCTGCGCGGCGCGGTCAGGTGCCCGAATCGGAACGACGCTGACTCCACAGCCGCTGGGCCGCCGACTCGCGAACCGGCGCAGATCAGCTCTACCGCGGTGAGGCTTGTTCGAAGCGCAGCAAGGTCTGTCTGCGGGGCAAGCGCCCGCACCAGGTCGAGATTAGTCGCGATCCGCGCGGCTAGATAGCCCGAGGACGGTACGAAAACGATGATCCCGACGTTGATGCACTCATCGCGTTCTGCGCGTGGCACGACCCGGACGATGGCGTAGCGGTAGTCGAGCATCATTGCCCCGTTAGCCACGGTGCGGCGTCCCGGCGACGTGCCAGGTATTCGACGTACGCCGCTCGAACGCCCCGCGGCTCGTCAGTGTCAGCGTTCGGCAGCAGCCACTGATCAGGGACGTCGGCCACGGCCGCATGCAGCACGTCATCAGTCACGAGCGGGGCGCACGTCGCGTGCACTCCCTCGGTGACCTCACCGACCTCGGCCAGAACATGGTCGTCGAACCGGAACCCGCTCGAGGCGAAACGAGCTGGATCGACGCTGCGTTCCCAACCATGATGGAAATACAGCGAGGCGCCGTGGTCTATACACCACACGCGCGAATGCCACACCAGCAGATTCGGGTTGTGCCAGGTCCGATCGATATTCATGATCAGCGCGTCCAGCCACATGATCCGCGAGGCGAGGTCCGATTCGATGTCGGTGGCTGCCTCGTATGCCGCGGCGCCCGGCAGATAGTCACTGCCCAAGTTCAGCCCTGGTGAGGCATTGAGCAGATCCTGCGCCTCCTCATCGGCCTCGTACTTGGCTACCGCGGCGGGAAAATCAATCAGCCGGCGATCGGGAACGGCAATGCCGAGCGCATCGGCAATACCCGCGGCGATGATCTCGGCCGCTAACACCCGTGGTCCTTGACCCGCACCGGTGAACTTCACGACATACATGCCGTCGTCGCTGGCCTCCACAATCGCTGGTAGAGAACCGCCCTCGCGTAGGGGAACGACGTACCTGGTCGCCTCGACCGTCTGGAGCATTCCCCTACCCTACCGAGAGTCTCAAGTGAGTTCTGCGGCGCCGAATACCTCCATCGCCTCGTCACAGTGCACGACAACGTGGGTGTACATCGCGATATCGGCATCACCGATCGCAAAAGTTTGCTCGGCCAGGTCGTAGGCGACCGCGCCCAGATCAACACCCTCGCTCACCGAGGCCTCATCGGACCCATTTGTCAGGTACAGGTGTAAATCAGGCCCGTCGTCGGACGAGAAGCCTGAAAGCGTGAGCTCGCCATCGACGATCGACACGGTGCCGGCCACCGAGTTGTCGTTCTCACCATCAAACGAGCCGGACGTCGACATCGGCGCGCCCTCAGACATCTCGTCGTTCATGCCCGAGCCCTCGTCCATGTCGCCAGTTGAATCGGGGTCCTCGCTCATATCCTCGCCCATTTCGCCGGTCATGTCCGACTCATCATTCATGCCGGCGTCAGTCGATTGGCCCGCATCATTCATCGGTCCGTCACTGCTGCAGGCTGCGAGCGGAAACGTCAAGGCGAGACTGGTGATGCCGAGCGCTGCGGCTTGTTTGATACGCATACTGATGTCCTCACGGGCTAGATTGCGGGCGACCGGTCGGTCACCGGCCCCATGCAAACAAGCGCGTGCGGCGCCATTGGCGGTTCTTTCAGACCCGTAAGAACCCGCGAAGGTACGCCGCGGCTCGGTAGCGTTGAGGCATGGATACGAAGCCGCACGTGATGATCGTCGAGGACGACGCGACCGTGAGAACTGTCGTCGGCGATTATCTACGTGCCAGCGGGTGGCAGGTCTCGCAGTACAGCGATGGGGACGATGCCCACCGCGCCCTCGGCGCGAACGTGCCGGACATCCTCGTGGTCGATCGCATGCTTCCTGGCATCGGTGGTGACGACCTGTGCCGCTTCGTGCGTACAACGTCCGATATCCCGATCATCATGCTCACCGCCCTTGGCGACGTCGAACAACGAATCAGCGGTCTGGAGAGCGGAGCCGACGACTACCTCACCAAGCCTTTCGCACTGAAGGAATTGCAACTACGGATGCAAGCTCAACTGCGGCGGCACGCGCCCTCCAGCCCTGCCGCGCCGTTCACGGCGGGTGCGTTTCGGATCGATCCCGCGCACCGCCGCGCGTGGCTCGGCACTAACGAGATCGCGCTGACCACGCGCGAATACCAACTGCTACTGCATTGCGTACAGCATCCCGGTGCGGTCCTCTCACGCGACGAGATTCTCGGCGAGGTATGGGGCTGGACCGTCGGCGACCCCTCGACGGTCACCGTGCACGTGCGTCGCCTGCGGGAGAAGATCGAACCCGAACCGCGGTTTCCGATATATCTGCGAACTGAGTGGGGCGCTGGGTATCGCTTCACTCCGCACGGGACGGAGTAGCCTCGTGATGCTCGACGTACCGTCGATCGGCGTGATCGTGCTGACCACGGCGGTGTGCACCGCGATCGTGATGACCCTGGCGGCCCTGGTACTACGCCTCAACCGCAAGGGTCCGGTCGCATCGCAATTCGCCATCGTCGTCGTAGCTGCCGTGTTGAGTATTGTGACCGCGACGCTGGCGGTCATGGTCGAGATGTTCATCTCTAGCCACGACCTCACCGTGCTCGTGTGGGTGATCGCAATCGCCACGATCCTGAGCCTTGCGGCGTCATGGGTGATGATTTCGCGCGCGGTTGACCGCTCGATCGGACGCTTAACGAGTTCTACGCAGAGCATTGCGGACGGTGCCGTGCTCGAGCCTGCGGACCCCGGCTGGCGGGAATTCAACGAGTTGCACGCGCGACTCGCCGAGACGTCGGTGCAATTGGCGCAGGCGCGGGCAGAGGTCGAGAAGCTGGATGCTGCCCGGCGGCAGTTCTTCGCGTGGATATCTCACGATCTACGCACCCCGCTGGCCGGCATCCGCGCGATGAGCGAATCGATCGAAGACGGATATGCGCCTGATCCAGCGGAGTACGTGCGCTCTATCCGCTCACGTGTCGATGCGCTGACCGCCATGGTCGATGACTTGTTTGCTTTGTCCACCCTGCAGAGCGGCACGGTGGCTCTACAGCGCGAACTCGTGCCGTTGCTGGATATCGTCTCCGATGCCGTCGTCGACGTGCAGGCTGCGGCGAGGGTACGCGGCATTCAGATCGTGCACCGGGATATCGATGGCCACATGCTCTGGGCCGATCCGCGCGAACTCACCCGCGCTATCGGCAATCTGCTCGCGAACAGCATTCGGCACGCACCACAGGACTCCGACGTTGTGGTGACCGCGCATCACCGCGACGACGACCATCTGATTGTCAGCGTCCTCGATCGGGGTCCCGGCGTCGCCAGCAGCGACCTAGGGCACATGTTCGATGTCGGCTGGCGGGCCGGCACCGCTCGTACCGCGGCCCCGGAATCGACCTCTGGCGCCGGTCTGGGGTTAGCGATCGTGCGCGGAATCGTCGAGGCGCACGGGGGCGAGGTAGCGGCTAACCGCCTCGCGAACGGATTCGAGATGTCGATCACCTTGCCGATACCGACCTCGGGCAAGTAATCCGAGACCACTGTCGGCGTCGCCAGAGCCAAGGGTCGCCAACAGACGAGGGTCGCCAGAATCAAGTAAAGCCTCAGTCGAGACTCCAACGTCGACTGAGGCCATACGGACTACTTTGCGCCATCAGGGACTCGAACCCCGAACCCGCTGATTAAGAGTCAGCTGCTCTGCCAACTCCTTGGCGGTGATCTAGGGCCGACTGGCCCTATAACCAGACACTAGCCATTGGGCGCTGGCGAGAACTCACGCGCCTAGCCGATAGTCACATAATGTCGACCGTCGCGAGTTCGCGAAAGGGCGCGCGTCGCCCCGTCAGGGTTTACTTGACAGGCTATCGATGTCAGGATACCCTTGACACATGGAGATCAGGACGTCAGCACGTAAACACAACGTAGCGGACGCCGACATCCTCCACGCGTGGACCAACGCAATCCGGTACGTCGAATACGAATACAACGGCGAGGATCGACTACTCATCATCGGCCCCGCCGCCGACGGCGCGCTCCTCGAACTCGTCGCCGTTCCGGTCGATGCACCCGCGCGGATCATCCACGCCGACAACCTCCGCCCGAAGTTCTACAACTACTTGAGGTGATACCTATGACAACCAAGACCAAAGACTCGACCGGACTCGATCGCCTCGACCCGGCCACGCACCCAGCGCGCGACGCAAAGCACTTCCGCGCGATCATCGCAGCCAACGACAACGTGGAAACCGCGCGGCGCGAACTCGCCGACGCGGTCAGCGCCGCGCGAGACGCAGGCAACTCGTGGACCGTCATTGGCGCGGCACTTGGCATCAGCCGACAAGCCGCACAAGAACGCTTCAGCAAATCAGCACGCCGATAGCGCCCGACCCCTAGAAACACGAATAACGCCCCGGACCTCGAAAGGTCCGGGGCGATCCCCATTTAGGCATACAGCGCGTTCAGCAGCGCGAACAGCGCCGACAGGACCGACACGCCGCCAACCACTATGGCAACCACCGCGCCCCCGCGAACTGCAACGCCGACATGCTCGGCCGCGCCGCTTCGAGCGTCGCCACCCGCTTGTCTGCACCTGGTGGTACACCCACCGCGATCTACGCACCACCCGAGGCATGTTCCGTCGCCTCATCCGCGAACAACACCTGTTCACCTGGATCGACCCAGAGATCACCGGCACCGGAGCGCCGCTGCCGCGTACCACCTCGCCGCTGGAAGGCGGACCGAACAAGGCCCTTAAAGACCTCTTCCGCGCCCACCGCGGACTACCCGCCGAACACGCCCGACGCGCCGCCGAATGGCTGCTCAACAGCTTCACCGCGCAACCGCGCGACCCCTGGAGCCTCGCCCTACCAAAGCACTACCAGCCGACCAAAACCCCAGCGCCCGTCGTCATAGATGACCCCATCGGACCAACCTTCGGGACCAGTTTCAGTTGGGAAGACGGCAACGGCATCCAACACGGCTGGGCCGGACGATCACACCAATAGAACCAGCCAACACGCCGACAGCCATACACACATTTTGGCCATTAACCCCCAACAGACAAGGGTCGCCAGAATCGAGTAAAGCCTCAGTCGAAACTCTAGTGTCGACTGAGGCTATACGGACTACTGTGCGCCATCAGGGACTCGAACCCCGAACCCGCTGATTAAGAGTCAGCTGCTCTGCCAATTGAGCTAATGGCGCGTACTCGTTCTCACAAGCAACAGCGTAGAACTTTACCAGCCGATCCCCTAGCAAGGAAGGTCGAAGGTTGACGCTGGGGTGTGATGACGGCCGCAGCGTAAGAGGGTGAAGATGGTCGGTATGACTGACGCCGCCAACTCCCGCCCGCCCCGACTCTCTGCGCGCGAGTTAATCGAACTCACGCTGGACGAAGGGTCGTTCATTTCCTGGGACTCCCCCTTGGTCTATCCGCAGGACGCCGCGCCGGGCGCTTCCGAAGAGTACGTCGAACAGCTCATCGCTGCGTCGGAGAAGGCTGGCACAGATGAGTCGGTAATCTCGGGCGAGGGCAAGCTATCCGGTCGCCGCATCGCGATCCTCGCCAGCGAGTTTCGATTCCTCGCAGGCTCGATCGGCAAGAATGCTGCCGACCGCATCGTCGCGACGGTACGACGCGCAACCGCCGAGGGGCTCCCCCTGGTGGCCGCGCCGAGCTCCGGGGGCACCCGGATGCAGGAGGGCACGCCGGCATTCCTGCAAATGATCGACATTTCAAAGGCCGTCACCGCACACAAGGCCGCGGGCTTGTCGTATCTGGTCTACCTGCGCCACCCCACCACCGGCGGCGTGATGGCGTCCTGGGGGTCACTGGGCCAGGTGACGGCCGCCGAACCTAAGGCGATGCTCGGTTTCCTCGGACCTCGCGTGTTCGAGGCCATCTACGACGAGGAATTTCCCGAGGGCGTTCAAGTCTCCGAGAACCTGTATCAGCGCGGGATTATCGACGCCGTCGTCACGCCGCAGCAGGTGGGCAAACTGCTCGATAAGGTCCTGCGGATCACGTCGCCGGCCGAGGGACCGATCGAGGTGCCGCGCCCGCAACTGACCACACAGGATGCGAGCCGGATGCCCGACGTCGATGTGTGGCAGTCGGTATTGGCCTCGCGCCGCACGGAACGTCCTGGGGTGCGAGACTTGCTGCGGATCGCCGCGAACGATGTGATTCCGTTGAATGGCACAGGTCAGGGCGAGCGCGACCCGGGTCTGCTGCTGGCGTTGGCCCGGTTCAACTCGTACGCGTGCGTCGTACTCGGGCAGGACCGGCGGATGCAGAACGCGAAGCACCAACTCGGCCCGGAAGGTTTACGAGTGGCCAGGCGCGGTATGCAGTTAGCCACAGAATTAGGTTTGCCACTGGTGACCGTCATCGACACGCCGGGCGCAGCACTGTCGGCCGAGGCGGAGAACGGTGGCTTGGCGGGTGAGATCGCGCGTTGTTTGGCCGACCTCTCCACGGTCCGCACGCCGACAGTGGCGATCATGATGGGTCAAGGGACCGGGGGTGCCGCGTTGGCTCTGCTGCCGAGCGACCGGGTAATAGCCGCACAGCATTCGTGGCTTTCTCCGCTTCCCCCCGAGGGCGCTAGCGCCATCATCCACCGCACGGTTGACCGCGCCGACGAAATGGCGCGATCTCAGCAGATCTCATGCAAGCAGATGCTCGCGGCGGGCACCATTCACACGGTGGTGCTGGAGGATCCGGACGCAGCCGACGAGCCCATCGAGTTCTGCAACCGGTTATCGCAAACACTGCAGGCTGAACTATCGACCCTTACCCGCCGTCCGTTGCAAGCATTGCTGACCGCGCGCGGGGTGCCCTGGGCGTAACCGACTGTCAGGATTTCACGAGTCGCGCGATGGCGGCGCTGGCCTCGGCGATCTTTTCGTCGGCGGACTCGCCGCCTTCGGCGACGGCGTGCCGAACGCAGTGCCCCAGATGTTCGTCGAGAAGTCCGAGGGCGACCGACTGCAGTGCCTTGGTCGCGGCGGATACCTGCGTCAGTACGTCGATGCAGTAGGTGTCTTCCTCGACCATCCGCGCGATACCGCGCACCTGGCCCTCGATCCGGCGGAGGCGCTTGAGGATCGCGTCTTTGTCGTCGCTATAACCTGGCGCTGCGTGTTCCATAACCATATGGTACCCCTAGGGGGTATTTGCAGCCAAGGTTGTTTCGTTAGTTGTCCAGCAGTCCATAGCGAGTGAGCAGTTCCAGGTCGCGCTCGCGCTTGTTGCGCTTACTGAGGGCGACTCGGCGACCGATCAACAGCACGAGCAATGCGCCGGCACCGGCGATGACCGCTTTGCCTTTCGGTGATTCAAAAAACCCCTGAACCTGTTCCTTGCCGCTGTCAACGAGACGCTTTGGATTCACACGCACCGCTATCTGGTCCAGCGTGCCCGCAAGTGCATCACGAGTCCGGTCGATGTCGCGCTGAATGTCGGCGGGTGTGCGCTCGGCCACGAGTGGCTCCTCCGGTCGGTGACATGGTCCTCGCCGATCGTATCGCCCATACGCCTCGCGCGCGCGAGGATCATCCAGCCGCGTCGATCAGGGCGGCGCCGAGATACTCACCTTTCGCCGGCCCGGGGAACGAAAAATAGAACCCGCCGCCGTGCGTGATGACGAATTGTTCGAGCGGTTCACCCTTGAGGCGCGCCTGCGCCTCCAGGAACGCTTGCATGGTTCGCTGGTAACTGACGAAGAACAGTCCCTGGTCCAGTTGGCCGTTGGCGTCGATGCCCCGCTCGTAACTCATTGATCGCCGCAGCATCAACAGGGCCTCGCCGTCCCGCGGGTTGGCCAGGCGAATATGCGCGGTCAGCGGAATCTTCTGTCCTGCTGTGTCTTTGGGGTAGACCGGGACGTCGGATTCGACCTTGCCATCCAGTGGCGCGCCCGTCACTTTCGTCCGACCGAACACCTTCTCTTGATGATCGAGGGTCTGTGCGTCCCAGTCCTCGACAATCATGCGCAGCGTTCGCGCCGCGAGATAGGTGCCGCCGGCACACCACTCGGGCTCGCCGTCCTCGGCGCCCGCGCTCCACACCACGTCGTTCATCAGATCGTCGAGGGTTGGGTCCGGGTTCGCTGTGCCGTCTTTGAAGCCCATCAGATTACGCGTGGAGGTCACGTCGGGGGCCTCGGTGGTATCGGGCCGGGCGAACACGTCGAGCATCCAGCGCGCTGTAGCCGCACCGGTGAGATCTCGCAGGATCCGGCGTACGGCGTTGGTGACGGTGTCGCGGTTCGGGGCCTGTAACACCAGCAAGAGGTCCCCATGGGTGCGCGCAGGGTCGAGTTCGTCGCGCGCCAGACCGTCCGGCATCGGAACCAGCGCAGCCGGTTTGAGTTTTGCCAGCCCGAATCTGTCGTCGAACAGCGATGCGCCAGCGCTCAGGGTTCCGCTGGTGAGTTTGCCCGGCACACCGACGACGATCCCGGCGTCCTCGGGAACCGCTAGGAGCTCCTCTGGCTCGGGCGGGTCGTGCTGGGTCAGGGCTTCGATATTCGCCGAGATCGAGGTCAAGACGCCGACGAGGCCGTCACGGTCGCTCGCGGTGACATCCAGCGCGATCGCTGTCGCATACTCGGCCGTCGGTGCAATGATGCCCATCTGGTGAGTTCCGTAGAACGGCTGCGCGGGCGTGGGCTTCGGCGCGCTATCTGCGGTGGATTGGTCATCGCACCCCGCCAACACAGCCCCTGCGGCGAGGGTTCCGACCGCGGCGCCCGCGCCGCCGAGGAATCGTCGCCTGCTTACCTTCACGGTCGTCTCCCTGGTCCTTCGCTGATTGCGTCCACGAGGATAGTCAGTCTGATGCGCGGTTCAGTTCCCCGAGCGTGACTGCTGGCAGCGTGATTTGTCGCTAGCATGGCTCCGACCGCGAAGGCGAGCTAAAGGAGCAGCACGATGACCGAGACCGCCCGTCTGCAGCCTGGGGACGCCGCACCAGCATTTACGCTCACCGATGATGCAGGCGCCCAGGTCTCACTCAGCGACTTCGCCGGAGCGCCCGTCATCGTCTACTTCTACCCCGCCGCGCTGACCCCTGGCTGCACGAAGCAGGCCTGCGACTTCACGTCCTCGTACGACGACCTGAAGGGTGCGGGATATCGCGTGATCGGCATCTCGCCGGACAAGCCAGCGAAGCTGGCTAAGTTCCGTGAGAAGGAATCGCTGTCAATCACGCTGCTCAGCGATCCAGACAAGCAAGTCGCGACGGCGTACGGCGCGTACGGCGAGAAGAAGCTGTACGGCAGAGTCTCCGTCGGCATCATCCGATCAACGTTCGTGATCGACTCCGACGGCAAGGTCGCCGAAGCGCAGTACAACGTGAAGGCCACCGGCCACGTCGATCGCCTGATCAAGAAACTCGACCTCGGTTAACGTGCTCCACAGCGGGCTCCACATCAGAACTGGTTGGCGAGCCCGGCTAATTAGGCGTCGCGGCTAATTGGAGGTTCGGCCTGTGAGGGCCTCCCGTGCGCTCGTGCCCCGCTCCGGTCGACCACCGGATACAACGGCTCGGCCTGTCGGCCGGACGCGAAAGTTCGACGTGACGGCCCGAGGTTGTTAGTTCGAGGTCATCGCAGCGAGGCCATCGGTCGCGGGGTCGGCTCCCCCATCAAGCGCGCCGTCCGCGCCGATCCGGATTGCGTGCACCCAGGCAAACTTGAACGCTTTGGAGTACCGCCGCGTGTTGTAGCCGAGTTGCTGCAGGCCACGTTCAGTGGATCGGCGAATCAAGTTGGTGAGTTCAATCGTCTCCGATGTGGCGGAGAACCGCGGCGCGGTGATCGCTTCTTGTGCTGACATCCCGAATTCCAACACATTCAGCATCACCTGGAGGTTCCCCATCGTGATGTAAGTGGCGCCAGGTGCGCCGAGAACGAGGTAGGGCCGATCGCCACGAAAGACCATCGTCGGCGAAAGCGCGGAGAAACGTGCTTTGCCCGGCGCGAGCGATCCGGGTCTGCCCGGACGCGGATCGAACACCATCATCGCGCCGTTGTACATGAACCCGAGGTCGGGCGTGACGACCCCGGATGGCTGCCCGAGCGTATGGGTCATCGTGACGCAGTTGTCGTGTTCGTCGACAACGGTCACCTGAGTCGTGTGCTTACTTTCGCCGTTACCTCCGCTATTGAATCGAGGAACCGCGGCCCTTTCGCCGCGGCGAATCTGCTCGGCCTTTGCCGCGGCGTACTCCTTAGAGGTCAACTCCTCCACCGGCACATCGACAAACCGCGGATCACCGACTTTCGCATCCTTGTCGGCGGTCGCGATTTTCATTGCTTCGGCGACCACGCGGACGTAGTCGACGCTGTTGTGCCCCATCGACTTCAGGTCAAAGTTCTCCAATATATTCAGCATCTCGATCAATTGGATGCCTCCGCCGGGCGGATTATTGGTCGCGATCCGAAAGCCGCGGTAGTCACCGCATAGGGGCGCGTTGTCCTCGGGAGCGCACTGCTGCAGATCTTCGGCGCTGATCAGTCCGCCGTTCGCCTGCATGTCCGCGACAATCCGCTGCGCGATGTCGCCACTGTAGAAGTCATCGACGCCGTGGTCGCGAATCCGGCGCAGTACGGCGCCCATATCTGGGTTACGTAAAACGTCGCCAATGTCGAGGGTCGAACCGTCGTCCTTGCAATAGATTGCCCGCGCGGCAGGGTTCTTGGTCACCAACCCAATGTTCGACTCACGACCGGCGACGGGAGGCTCATGCCAGAATTCCCACATGTGCGGACGGACGGCGTACCCATCCTCGCAGTAAGCAATCGCGGGGTCGAGCAAGTCGCCGAACGAGCGCGTGCCCCAACGTTCGAGGGCGGTGCTCAACGCTACGAGCGTGCGCGGTGTGCTGATCGCGCCGTACCCCTTCTCGTTTACCCGACCCTCGAGTATGAAGCCCCACCCGTCTTCGGCCTCACGGACGATCAGGTCCTGCCACATGTCCTCTCGGACGGCTGCCGGCGAACGCCCGTGAAAGTCAAGCGTGGTGTGCACCCCGTGCTGGGGCAGATATACATGCATCGTCCCGAAGCCCGCTATACCGCACATCTGGGGATCGACGGCAGTCTGCACTAGCGCTGTCGCCACTGCCGCATCGACGGCATTACCGCCTGCTTCGAGCACCTCAAGCCCGGCCTCTACTGCCTCTGGCTGGGGTGCGCTGATCATTCCCCGAGTCATGGATCGACGTCCTCTCGACGGCAAGCGTTAGCGATCACACGCCGTCATTCAACCGCTTGAGGCCCACCGGCGGCAAGGGGACGCCAGCCAATCAGGATCAGGTGAAACGACGCCGCCGGCAATCGCGTGCGGCGCGACTGATCAATGCCCCGTTCCTCGACGCGCTTCGACGTCCGCAGAACGGGCGGGATGAAAGAGTAGGGCCGGAGAGACTCGAACTCTCACTGGCACGGACCTAAACCGTGTGCCTCTGCCAATTGGGCTACGGCCCCACACCCACCTCAGGTGGGCCGATTCATGTTACTCCGTCCCGTTAGTACTTTCGGGAGAGGACCCCGATAGCGCCGGCGACGACCGGGAGCGTGCCGACCGCGAATATCCATACCGCAGGCTGAACGTCGTAATCGCTATCAATGGAGATGCTGACGATCAGGATGATCAGTGCCACTAGGAAGCCGAGGATCGCGGCGCCCAACGCCGTCGCACCCAGCCCGCGACCTGCATCTCGCGCGATCATCTGAATAACCGACAGAAGAACCGTGATGCCACTGGTCAGCAATACCACGACCAGCCCGATCATCAGCAATGTGCCGGTGGTCGTCCATGCTGGGTCGCCCTGCATCGCCTTGGCATACCTGAACGCCGCAAGCTCTCGGTTAGCGAACGTCCCTGACGGGCTCCAGCGCATCGTCACAGACACTATGACCACGATCAGGCCGATCACGGTCAGGAAACTGCCAATCGGACGCACTCGTGCGAGTTGTCCGGAAGGCGTGCTCATCGGCGGCGGTTGCGGACCAACCCAAGGTTGAGGTCCAGCGGATGATGGTCCCGCGAGCGGTGCACCCACAGGCGGTGGGCCCGAAGGCGGCGTGGTCTGCGGCGGCCGCGTGGGCGGTAGGGAGTCCCCGGTGGGTGGGGCCTCGCCAGCGCGTGGGGCCCCACCAGCGTGCGGGGCCCCACCAGCGTGTGGGGAGTCGCCGGTCTGTGGAGCACCAGTCGGTGCAGTTGGGTCTGTCATCGCTTCCTTTCAACCACGTCAGTTCCGTTCGACAGAATCTGTGTCACTACTTTTCTAAAGAGCTCACTACTTTCTAAAGAGCACGTGGATTGGGCCGATATCGACCGGCACGGATGAGAAGCAAAAGCAGCATCGCTGCCAGCGATACCCGCCGAACCGATCCGATCGGCTTGGACGCACGACCATACGTCGAGGACTCACGTCCTCCGCATTCGGCCAGCGTATCGAGCAGCCCACCCAGGCACAATGAAGTTAACGCTGGTCGAGTGACCGGTCGAGCAGCGTCGCGGCGATCACCAGAACCGCGGCCCCGGCGAGGATCCATCCGATCAGATGGAGCCCGGCATCGGTGGCCTGCGATCCAAAGGCCAGCGCAATGACGCCAGATCCGATGATCGCGCCGATGTACTGCGCTGAACGCGACAAGCCCGATGCCATCCCTATCTGCGCGGGTGGCGCCTGTATGTAGATCGCCAACTGATTAGCGATTCCAGCCAGCCCGGCGGACGGCGCGAACGCCAGGCACAGCAATCCGTACACCCATATTGGCGACGATCCTGTCACCACAACCATCATTGCGGCGCCGACGAGCATCCCGATCGCGCCAATCAACAGCGGCGGGCGGATCACCGTGTACCGCGCCCCTATGAGGGACAACATTGCGCCGACGCCAAAGATCAGCAGCAACAGCAGTCCGGATTCGCTGGCGCTCAACCCACGGGATTCCTCGAACCATTGCGAAAGGGAGAACATCGCGCCGTACAGCACCACGAACCCAAACACGACCCGCACGTAGGTCAGCAGCAACGGCGCGTTCGATGACAGCATCCGCACATCGATGAACGGGGCTAAATGGCGGCGCTCATATCCGATCAGTCCGCCCACTAGCCCGACGGCCAGCACGAGCAGCCACCACGGCGGCGAGCTCAGGTTCATCAGGAACACCAGCAGCGCGACGATCGCGCCCGAGAACAGCACGATCCCGCCGCTGTCGAGTCGACCGCGCTCGCCGGGGCTCCGCGCACCGTCGCGCGGCGCGAAGCGCATCACCATGAAAACGCTCAGTAAGGCAATCGGCAGATTAATGATGAAGATCCACGGCCAGCCGATCGACTCGACGAACAGCCCGGCCAGCAGCGGACCAATCGTCAGCGTGGTCAGTGACGCCGTCGATAACAACCCAAGGACACGGTTGGGCGGCGGCAGGCCGAGCGAGTCCGCGCGTTGGCGGACCATCGCCATCGCCGCCGGGTACACCGCACCGGTTCCGGCACCGAGCACGGCGCGCAACGCGACCAGTCCCCACAAGTCACGCACGAAGATCCCGCCGAAGCCACCGAGTGCGACCAACACGCTGCCGGCGACGAACACCTTCCGCGGGCCGATCCGATCCGCGAGCTGTCCGGACACCGGCTGGCTGATCGCGCTGGTGAGGTACAGCACCGATATCAGCCACACGGTGCGGTCGGCACCGACCTCCAGATCACGACCGATCGAAACAACGGCAGTCGCCACCATGGTGGAGTTGATCGGATTGAGCGCGGAGCCCAGACACAACGGCGCCACAAACCGCCACCCGAACGCCCGCCGCTGGGCATCGGCGTCCGGCACGGCTGGCTTCGGCATGCCCACAGTCCACCAGAGACTAGTTAGCGCCGCAAACCAATCTCAATTGCTGTGCCGCGCGGCTGAGCGCTACAGGTAGTGCGCGATCTGTGCAGCGAGGGCACGCATAGCCTTACCACGATGGCTGATCGCGTCCTTCTCCGCTGGGCTCAGCTCGGCCGCCGTCAACCTCTGCCCGTCCGGCAGGAACAGCGGATCGTAACCGAACCCACCCTCGCCAGCAGGCTGTCGCAGCAGCCGACCGCGCATTTCCCCGCGCACCACAATCTCCCGGCCAGAGGCGTCGACGTACGCGGCCGCACACGCAAAGTGCGCGGCAAGCCGCGAGTCCGGCACATCCTTCAATTGCGCGAGCAGCAGATCATTGTTCGCTTGGTCGTCGCCATGGCGACCAGACCACCGGGCTGAAAAGATCCCCGGCATACCGTTCAGGGCGTCCACGCATATCCCCGAGTCATCGGCGATAGTGGGCAGTCCTGTCTGTCGCACGGCCTCCCGCGCCTTCAACAGCGCGTTCGCCTCGAATGTCGCGCCGTCTTCGGGCAACTCCTCGTACGCCGGGACGTCGTCCAAGCCGATCACCTCGACGCCCGTGGCCGCGACGATGCGGCGTAACTCGGCAAGCTTCTTGGCGTTGCGCGAAGCCAACAACAAGCGGGTCACGAGGTCAACGCCGCCTGTTGCTTCACAGTCAGTTCCGCGCACCCGGCGAGCGCGAGGTCGATGAGCGCATCGAGTTCGGTCCGGCTGAACGGGGCACCTTCAGCTGTCCCTTGCACCTCGACCAGTTGGCCATCACCCGTCGCGACGACGTTCATATCCGTCTCGGCGCGGGAGTCCTCTTCATAGTGCAGATCCAGACGTGGCTCGCCGTCGATGATGCCGACCGAGACCGCTGACACGGAGCCGGTCAACGCGACATCCTTGGCCAGTGCCCCACGCTCACGCAGATACTGCACCGCGTCGGCGAGCGCGACATATGCGCCCGTGATCGCCGCAGTACGCGTCCCACCGTCCGCCTGCAAAACATCGCAATCGATCTCGATCATGTTCTCACCGAGCGCCGACAGGTCGATGCAGGCGCGCAACGCCCGACCGATCAGCCTCGAGATCTCATGGGTGCGCCCGCCGATCTTGCCCTTGACCGACTCGCGTCCTGAGCGGGTGTGCGTGGCACGCGGCAGCATGGCGTACTCGGCAGTCACCCAGCCGAGCCCGGACCCACGGCGCCACTTGGGCACGCCCTGAGTCACCGACGCCGCAACCAGGACGCGCGTGCGACCGAACTCCACCAGCACCGACCCTTCGGCGTGATCGAGCCAGTTACGGGTAATGCGGACCTCGCGCAGTTGGTCTGCACTCCGTCCATCACTGCGGGGCTGAGAGATCGTCATATCTGCCAATCTGGTTCGTCATCGTTCGGGTTCCGCCCGCTCGAGGCTACCGGCGGCGGTGAGCCGGCATCCGGGCCGGTGCGCCGAGCGCGGTATCGGTCCCAGTCACGGCGTAGCGCCGAACGCAGCGGCGGCACCACGGTGCCTTCGGCCGCGAGTAGTCGGCGTGTGCGGTTGCGGTTCCGCAGGATCATCACGACGCCGACGGTCCACATCACGTACTGGAACGCAAAAGCCCACTTGAACGCGCCGAGCGAGTACTGCCCGTGCCCGTCCTCAAAGACGTCGAGGATCAGCCCCATCACAAACATGGTGATCAGCGCCGCAACGAACCCGCCGACATTCACGATTCCGGTCGCCGTCCCGAGGCGACTGCTGGGGTTGTAGGTACGGGCGAAGTCGAAGCCGACCATCGACCCGGGCCCGCCGATCGAGATCAACACCATCAACAGCGCGATCGTCCACGGCGGTGAGGCTCCTGGCCATGCCAGCACGAGGGTCCACGCTCCGGCCGCCAACCCGGCGCAGGTCAGCACGAGGACAGAGCGCCGCAGCGGGTGCCGCGACACCAGCCGACCCATCACCGGCGCGGCGATCAGGGTGACGGCGACGTTGATGGTCAGCATGAAACTCGCCAACTGCTGACTGAACTGAAGGCCCTCGGTCATGAACGGATAGCCCCACAGCATCGAGAACGTCGTGACGCTGAAAGGGGTGACGAAGTGGGTCCAGAACCCAAGCCGAGTGCCAGGATGTCGCCACGCACTGGCGATCTGACGTCCGATGTCCCCCGGACGTAACTGCTGCACCTGCCCGGCGGGCTTGTCGCCGCCGCGGAAAAACGCGATCGTCAGTACGGCGGCGAGGACGCCGAAAGCCGCCACGACCGAGAAACTCTGCGTCCAGGTTGCCACGCCGAGCAACGCGGCGAACGGGATCGCGGACATCAGTTGTCCGACCTGTCCGAGCATGCCGGTCAGTTGGGTCATATGCGGCACCAGGCGGGCCGCGAACAGTTCGGCGACCTTGCGCAGCACGCACGCGAAGATCAGTGCGTCGCCGGCGCCGATAAGCACGCGGGCCAGTAATGCCGGCGTCAGTGCTGTGGCGAGGGCAAGCCATGCTTGCCCGAGCGCCATCAGCACCGTTCCGGTGATCACTAGGCGCCGCGGACCGTACCGGTCGATCATCACGCCCACCGGGATCTGCATCCCGGCGTACACCAGCAACTGCACGACGGTGAAACTGGCGATATCGGACGCCGACGCGCTGAAACGCTCGGCTGCGGGAACGGCGGCGACACCGAACGACGTGCGGTTGAACACCGCAACGATGTACGCGAAGATTCCTGCCGTGTAGCAAATCCAGGCGGCGCGGCTAGTCTTCTGCCGCACCGATTCCTCAGCCATAGGCAGATTCCACGCTGCCAATCAACGGTCCGAGGAAACGCCTGCCCAACTCCAGGAACTGATCAAGATCGCCGGTCGCTAGGTACTGACGCGTACCCACGCCTTCGCGTTCGGCGTACAAGTCGCGCGCAAGCAATTCGCGGTACAGGTCCTTCGCCGTCTCCTCCGCCGATGAGACCAGAGTGACCTGCTCCCCCATCACCACACCGAGCGCGCCAGTCAGCATCGGATAGTGCGTACATCCGAGCACCAGTGTGTCTACGCCGGCATCCTGTAACGGTTGCACGTACGCCTGCGCGAGCCCCATGATCTGACGGCCGTTGGTGATGCCGCGCTCGACGAAGTCGACGAAACGGGGGCACGCCGCGCCGGATAGATCCACCTGAGGCGCCGCGGCAAACGCATCGTCGTACGCGCGACTCGCGATTGTCGCAGACGTGCCGATCACGCCGATCCGGTTGTTGCGGGTCGCTGCGAGGGCGCGGCGCACCGCCGGTTGAATGACCTCCACGACCGGTACGTCGTACCGTTCCCTGGCGTCGCGCAGGCACGCGGCGCTCGCGGAGTTGCACGCGATGACGAGCGCCTTTACGCCTCGCTCTACGAGGATGTCCAGGCATTGCAGCGCGTACTGGCGAATCTCGGCGATGGAGCGTGAGCCGTACGGCACATGAGCGGTATCGCCCAGATAGATCAGGGACTCCGCCGGGAGTTGATCCATGATGGCTCGCGCCACCGTCAGCCCGCCGGCACCGGAGTCGAATACGCCGATTGGGGCTGCGGAGTCTGGGGCGTTGGGCACGCCAACCAGATTAAGACAGATTCAATGTCGCGGGAGCCTGAGTGCTCTTCTTGGACTGTGGCTTCTGTCGGCTTGAACGGGACAGCAGCCAGGCCATCGCGATTCCGCCGATCGCACCGCCGAGGTGGCCCTGCCAGGAGATGCCCGCCTCGCCCGGGATGACGCCCCACAAGATGCTTCCATAGAGCACCAGCACCACGACGCTGATCAGGATCTGCCCGAAATTACGGGTAAACACTCCGCGCGCCAACAGGTAGGTCAACAGACCAAACACCCAACCGCTGGCGCCGACGATCACCTGGGTTCCCGACCCGAAAGTCAGCGCCCAGGCGAACACTCCCGAGGCTACGATGATCCCGATACTGGCGAGCGCGAACTCTTTGAGTCCCGCAATCGCGGTGAGGAAGCCAAGCACAAAGAACGGGATCGCATTGGACCACAGGTGCGCGAACCCGTGGTGCAGGAACGGGGCACTGAAGATCCCCGGCAGGCCGTCGAGCTCTTGCGCGTGAATGCCCCACATGTCCAGGTTCGCCGGTACCGCGGCATCCACGAGCTCCAGCACGATCATCAGTAGCAACAGCGAGCCAACCGTGATGAGCGCGGGCAGTGGCCCGGACAGACGTTCGTTGAGGGAGCGTTTAGCGACGGGAGCTTGCGTGGGCTGGCTCATGCCCTCCATGATGCCCGAGGAAACGCAGACCTGCCGCCTCGCCGCGCGTAGACTCAGCGCGCTATGGCTTTCACCCTCGTTGTGCTCACCGTCGTGATCGGTCTGCCTGGGATTGTCCTGGGGGCACTTACGGTGCGCGTCTGGAACGAGATCTACGACCCTGACTACTTCCGTGACACCGTGCAGCAAGGCGCCGTCGCTTTTCTGAAGCTCGGGCTGCTACTGCTCCTGATCACCTTGGCGGTGATCGCCGTGGCCGCGGGCATTATCGCGCACCGCGACGGCTCCTCGCCACAGTTTGGTGTCTGGTTTTGCGCCGTCGCGTCATGGCTGATGAGCGTCGGATTCATTCGGGTCTGGCTGCGCCTACGACGGGCCAAATCCGCTAAAGCTGCGGATCGATCTCCATGATCGCCTCCAGCAGTTCCTCCTGCATACCGCCGGTCCAGAAATAGATCGCCAGGGTCTGGTCGTGTTCAGTGAGGATCTCCCTCGGGTATTCGGTGTCCTCGGTGACTTCCAATCGAGCGCCCAGGCTGAGCCGGACGTCGTTGATCGCCCGCAATAGCCGGTTCGCGTCCTCGAGCCCCATGCGGGCAGTCTCGTCGGCGACGAGTTCGCCGGCACGAACGGCGTCGACAAGTTTCGCCTCGCGCAAATCTGGTTCGGTCAGTCGCCGGAATTCGATGGCGCTGTCACCGGCCTGAGCCGAGAAATCGCGGCGTCCCGAGGGCAATAGCCGCGCTATCGCCGGATCTTCCGGTGGCGGCAGCGGGCTGGACTGATGCTCCAAAGCGGCGAGCAGCGACTCGGCGTCGTCCCCGTGAGGTGCACTTACGGTGCCCGACTGTCCAACCTCGGCGGCGCGTTCGAGCAGAATCGCGCGGACCTGGCGGAAGAAGCCAGTCAATAGTTCGCGTTCGACGTCCCGCAACCGCATCTCGATCGCTTCATCGGAGCGGATGAAGTGCCGACTGTCCGTAGCCATCAGGCGGGCTGGAACGTAGCCCACAGGCCCATTGCCTGTAGCCGCGCGGTGTCGGTCTCCATCGCTTCTTTGCCTCCGGTGCGCACGACTGCCTTGCCCTCGTGGTGCACATCAAGCATCAGTTTCGTAGCACGTGCGTCGTCGTACCCGAACAGTTTCTTGAAGACGTAAGTCACGTAGGTCATCAGGTTGACGGGGTCATTCCAGACGATCGTGACCCACTGGTCCGCGGACTCGTGAGACTGTTCGGTCTCCTGCGGGCGCTGCTGTGGACGGGCCGTCCGCATCTGGGGCACAGTCATGTCTCTATTCTCCCAGATCAGGCCATCGGGCGCGCGTTGAAACTCGCCGCACTGACGCAACCCACATGGAACGAGAAGTCTCGATTCAGTCTTGCGACGGGCGTAGTGACTGACGCTATTGTGACGCAGAACGCTGAATCGACCCGAACCGGCTGCTGCGTCACTGAGGGGCACGATGTCCGCGACCACAGGCGACGCATTAGCCGCTGACGAAAACAAGAAACCGGTCGTCAAACTTTCGATGCTGGCGATGACCGGCATGGTCGTTGGTTCCATGGTCGGCGCCGGGGTCTTCTCCTTGCCCGGCCGGTTCGCCCGCGAGACGGGCGTCGCGGGCGCACTCATTGCCTGGCTCATCGCTGGCGCCGGGATGCTGATGCTGGCTTTCGTGTTCCAGCTGTTGGCCGTACGCAAACCGAAGCTGGACGCTGGCGTGTACGCCTACGCGAAGGCTGGTTTCGGGGACTATCTCGGATTCTTTTCCGGCGTCGGCTACTGGGCCAGCGCATGCGCAGGCAACACCTTCTATTGGGTGTTCATCATGTCCACGTTGACTGGCCTCGGCGTGGGTGGGCTCGATGACGGCGACACCGTGCTCGCGGTCCTCATCTCATCTGCCGGGCTGTGGGCGTTCTACGCGCTGATTCGACGCGGCGTGCAGGGCGCGGCGTTCATCAACACCATCGTCACCATCGCAAAACTCATCCCGATCGTGTTCTTCGTAATCCTGTGCGCGACCGTGTTCGACCCTGCCGCGTTCGCGGAAAACTGGGGCGGCGCGGACTACGCGGGATCCCTCTTCGAACAGATCCGCGGCACGATGCTTGTCACCGTGTTCGTGTTCCTCGGCGTCGAAGGCGCCAGCGTGTACTCCCGGCATGCGAAGAATCGCGCGGACGTCGGCCGCGCAACGATCCTCGGATTTTTGTCCGTCTTCGCGGTGTTTGCCTCGGTCACCATCGTGTCGTACGGCGTCATGCCGATGGCCGAGATCGCTCAGCTTCAGCAGCCCTCGATGGCGGGCGTGCTCGAACACGCGGTCGGTACCCGGGGCCGCTGGTTCGTCAGCATCGGTCTGATCGTCTCGGTGTTGGGGGCATACCTGGCCTGGTCACTGATGTCCGCAGAGGTGCTGAGCGTCGCTGCCGAAGAGAACGACATGCCGAGGTTCCTAGGCAAACTCAACCGACACGGTGTGCCGAGCAACGCGGTGCTGCTGTCCTCGTCCTTCGTGCAGGTCCTACTGCTGGTGATGCTTCTGGCCGAGGATGCGCTCGACCTCGCCCTCGATCTGACCAGTTCCCTGACCCTCATTCCGTTCCTCCTCGCGGCCCTGTACGCAGTGAAACTGGTGGTGACCCGGGACGGTTATGACCTCGAGCCCGCGGGTATCAAGCGGGACCGGATAGTCGCGTTCCTCGCCGTCATTTATTCGGTCTTCCTCATCTTCGCCGCAGGGGTGGAGTTCCTGCTGCTGTCGTTCGTCATCTACGCCCCAGCAACCGTGTTGTTCGTGATGGCCAGGCGCGAGCAACAGCGACGAGTGTTCGCGCGGCACGAGGCCGCTATCTTCGCCGTCGCGATCGTGGTGGCAGTAATCGCAGTGATCGCGTTAGCGAGCGGCTGGATCGCAATCTAGCCAGGTATCGCAACTTCATCCGTGGATTCAGAAAGGTAGTGATCATGACCGCATCCGTGGCTCACGGCGTCCACTCCGAGGTCGGCCAACTGCGCAAAGTGCTGGTCTGCGAACCGCGACTCGCGCACCAACGACTCACGCCTTCGAACTGCGACGACCTGCTGTTCGATGACGTGATGTGGGTCGAGAACGGTCGTCGAGACCACGCCGACTTCGTGGCGAACCTGCGCTCGCACGGCGTGGAGGTGCTCGAATTGCACGATCTGCTCGCCGAGACCATGGCTATCCCCGGCGCCAAGCCGTGGCTGCTCGAACGCAAGGTCGTCGAAAACGAGGTCGGGCCGGGATTGGTGGATGCGACGCGCGAATTTCTCTCGTCGTTACCGCAAGACCGGCTCGCTGAACTGCTGATCGGCGGTATGGCTACCACCGACCTACCTGCTGAATTCCAGACGGACGCCGTACTCCTGGCCCGCGATTCGCAGGGAGTGAACGAGTACCTGATGCCGCCGCTGCCGAACACGCTGTACACCCGCGACACCACGTGCTGGATATACGGCGGCGTGACTCTCAATCCGCTGCATTGGTCTGCCCGCCGCGACGAGACCCTACTGATGAAGGCGATCTATCAGTTCCACCCACAGTTCGCGGATGCGACCGTGTGGTGGGGAGATCCCGAGCGCGCATGGGGTCAAGCGACGGTCGAGGGCGGCGACGTCATGCCGGTGGGCAACGGTGTCGTACTTATCGGCATGAGTGAGCGCACGTCGCGGCAGGGCATTACCCAACTGGCGGCCGCGCTCTTCGCTGCGGGTGCCGCGAGCGAGATCGTTCTCGCGGGAATGCCGCGGTTGCGGTCTGCGATGCACCTGGACACCGTATTCACGTTCGTTGATCGCGATGTCGTCACGCTGTACCCGCGGATCGTCGACGCCATCCGGTCGTTCTCCCTGGTTCCCTCTGATAAGGATCCTGGCTTCGACGTCATCGACCATGGCTCGAAACCGTTCGTATCTGTCGTTGCCCGGGCCCTCGGCCTGGATGGCCTGCGGGTCGTCGAAACTGCCGGCGACCATTACGAATCGGAACGGCAGCAATGGGACTCTGGCAATAACGCGGTCGCACTCCGCCCGGGCGTGGTCTACACCTATGACCGGAATACGGCGACGAACGAACAGTTACAGAAGGCCGGGATCGAGGTCATTCCGATCGTCGGTGCCGAATTGGGTCGTGGCCGCGGCGGCGGGCATTGCATGACCTGTCCGATCGCGCGGGACGCCGTCGAATTCTGATCTCCGGTCCGTATTGGCAGGCGGCGTACACGTTTTAGGATCGTGGCCATGACCTCGACGTGCACACCATCAAGCACTGCCTTCTTCACCGACCAGTACGAGGTCACGATGCTCGCGGCAGGGCTGCGCGACGGCACCGCGCACCGGCCGTGTGTGTTCGAGGCGTTTGCCCGACGCTTGCCAGAGGGACGCCGGTACGGCGTTGTGGGCGGCACCGGTCGCCTCATCGACGCGATCGAACGATTCCGTTTCGATGACGAGCAGCTGCGGTTCCTGCGCGAGAACGCGGTCGTTGACGAACAGACCGTGGATTGGTTGGCGAATTACCGATTCTCTGGGGACGTCATCGGCTATCGCGAGGGCGAAATCTACTTCCCTGAGTCGCCTGTGCTCACCGTGCGCGCGTCGTTCGCCGAGGGCGTGATCCTAGAAACGTTGATCCTGTCGATCCTCAATCATGATTCCGCGATCGCGAGTGCGGGCGCGCGGATGGTGAGCGTGGCGGCCGGCCGCCCATGCATCGAGATGGGCTCGCGGCGTACGCACGAAGACGCCGCTACCGCTGCCGCGCGTGCGGCGTACCTGGTTGGATTCGCCTCGACGTCCAACTTGGCCGCTGGTCTGCGGTACGGCGTACCGACTGCCGGAACGGCCGCACATTCGTGGACGTTGCTGCACGACAACGAACTCGACGCATTCACTGCGCAGGTACGCACCCTCGGCGCAGATACCTCACTGCTGGTCGACACATACGACGTAATGGAAGGCATCCGCAACGCGGTACGCGCTGCCGGGACCGAACTCGGCGCGATCCGGCTGGATTCTGGCGACCTTGGCGGCCTTGCCCGTGAGGCACGGGATCTGCTGGACTCGCTCGGTGCGACCGAGACCCGCATCATCGTCACCAGCGACCTCGACGAATATGCGATCGCAGGGCTACGGGCTGCACCCGTGGATGGGTACGGGGTTGGCACACAGTTGGTGACCGGCTCGGGCGCGCCCACCGCCGGCATGGTCTACAAGTTGGTCGAGCAGAACGGTACGGCGGTCGCGAAGAAGTCGAGTGGAAAGGGCTCGGTGGGTGGTGCAAAGCGCGCGGTCCGCCGGTACGACGGCGACGGGAAGATGACCGCCGAAGAGGTGGTCATCAGCGGGGTTCCCACGATCGGGTCGCGCGATCGAGATCTGCAGGTGCCGTTCATTCTCGACGGCACCCTCCAGCCTCGGCATAGCCTGATCGAGAGCCGCGATTACCACCGTGAAGCGATGAGCACCCTGCCCCGCGAGGCGCACAAACTGTTGCGCGGCCAACCGGTGC
Source organism: Cumulibacter soli (assembly GCF_004382795.1). Classification (NCBI taxonomy): domain Bacteria; kingdom Bacillati; phylum Actinomycetota; class Actinomycetes; order Geodermatophilales; family Geodermatophilaceae; genus Cumulibacter; species Cumulibacter soli. The sequence goes on from NZ_SMSG01000006.1 coordinate 387,299, forward strand.
TCGATGTAGATGTCCACCGAGCGGAGTCTTGATATGAACACGCAGAATACGACCGGCCTGATCATCGTCGATGTGCAGAACGACTTCTGCGAAGGCGGTGCGTTGGCAGTAACCGGCGGCACCCAGGTAGCGCGGGATGTGAACGGCCTCGTCGCGAATGCTGGCTATGCCCACGTCGTCGCAACCCGCGATGCGCACATCGACCCGGGCTCCCACTTCAGCGACAGTCCGGATTTCGTCGACACCTGGCCGCGGCACTGCGTCGTCGGTACCCACGGCGCGTCGTTCCACCCCGATCTGGTGACCGACCCGATCGAAGCGACCTTTGACAAAGGCGCGTACGAGGCGGCGTACTCCGGGTTCGAGGGCGCCGACGAGAGCGGCGCCTCGTTGGCGCAGTGGCTGCGTACGGCCGGATGCGACGCCGTGGACATCGTGGGAATCGCCACCGATCACTGTGTGCGCGCCACCGCACTCGACGCGGCCGCGGCGGGTTTTCGCACTCAAGTGTTGGTCGACTACACGGCGGGCGTAGCACCAGATTCCACCCGCAGCGCGCTGGCCGAGATGGCAGCGGCGGGGATCGACGTCGTCGGCGGCTGACTACTCGCTGAGGAACTCGTCGCGCTGGATGCCCAGTAGCAGCAGCGCGTCCGATAGTCGCGGCGTGTTCAGGGTTGCCGGCGCCTCGAGTTGCACGATCGGTTTGGCGTTGAAGGCGATGCCTATTCCGGCGGCAGCGATCATGTCCAGATCGTTCGCGCCGTCGCCGATAGCGACGGTCTCGGGTACGACGATCCCATTGCGCTCGGCGAGTACGCGCAGGTTCCGCGCCTTCTCGGCACGGTCGACGATACGTCCGGTGACGCGACCCGTCAGGTGTCCGTCACGCACCTCAAGCGTGTTCGCAGCCGCGAAATCGAGCCCGATATCGTCGGCCAGCGGGTCGAGGATCTGGGTGAATCCGCCGGAGACGGCACCGATGAGGGCGCCTCGATCCTGCAACGTGGCGATGAGGGTGCGCGCGCCATCGGACAGCCTGAGTGATGCTCTGACTTCGTCGAGTACGGCGGTGGGCAAACCGGCGAGCGTCGCTACGCGCTCGTGCAAACTTTCTCGGAAGTCCAACTCGCCACGCATGGCGCGTTCGGTGACGGCGGCGACCTGCTCCCCCTTGCCCACGTGCGCGGCCAACGAGTCGATCACCTCACCGGCAACGAGGGTCGAATCGACGTCCATCAACAGCAGCCGACGCGCTGGCCGCTGACCATCAGTCGTTGCCTCGACACAGACATCGACGCCATCGAGGACAGTGCGTAATTCCCGTCGAGCGTCGGCGGCGTCCATGCCCTCGATGCGCATCTCGAGGGCGGCTGGTGAATCGCTCAAGGTTCGGAGCGCGGCAATCTCGCCACCCGCGAGGTCGATGGCGCGCTCGGCGGCGATGAGGGCAGGCTGCTCCAGCGACTCGGCGAGCAGGACGGCGTAACAGGTCATGTCGGCTCCTACACAGGGCAGTGAAACGCTTATGGCCGCCCCGAAGGACGGCCATAAGTCGAACTATCGATTACCCGTGTTTCGGGTTCTGCGGATCGTGGTCATCGCCCGGGTGCGACGCGGCGGCGGTTGAAACTTCGCCGTTCGCCTTGCGTGCGGCGATACGTGCCTCCGCGTGCGCGCGGTGTTTCTTGGAGCCGCCGTGTGCTTCGAGTTCCATTCGTTCGAGCATGTGCGGGTAGTGCAACTCAAACGCCGGACGCTCTGAACGGATCCGCGGTAGCGACAGGAAGTTGTGCCGCGGCGGCGGGGACGTCGTTGCCCATTCCAGCGAGTTGCCGAAACCCCACGGGTCATC